>JAYVAQ010000618.1:0-7189 GCA_043750875.1 Rhodanobacteraceae bacterium | reverse complement strand
TGGCGCGCGTCGGTACGGGTGTTTGATGCAGCGGTAGCAAAATGCTACGGCGGCGCACGCAAAATCCACTGGATGGAAATTTACGCGGGGGAAAAATCCAACGTGAAATTCCAAAGCTGGCTTCCCGATTCCACCGTGCAAGCCTGCCGCGATTATTTAATAAGTATTAAAGGCCCGTTGACGACGCCCATCGGCGGCGGTATCCGCTCGTTAAACGTTGCGTTGCGCCAGATGTTGGACTTATATGTGTGCTTGCGCCCGGTGCGTTATTTCAAGGGTGTGCCGAGCCCAGTAAAAAAGCCAGAAGCCGTCGATATGGTGATTTTTCGTGAAAACTGCGAGGACATTTATGCCGGTATCGAGTTCGAGCAAGGTAGCGAGTCGAACAAAAAATTCATGACGTTTCTGAAGGAAAACTTCCCGAAGGAATTCGGTAAAATCCGTTTCCCGGAAACCTCTGGCATTGGCATCAAGCCAGTCAGCAAAGAGGGTTCTGAGCGCCTGATTCGCTCCGCGTTGGAGTATTGCGTGACCAACAAGCGCAAGAGTTTGACGCTGGTGCACAAGGGCAACATTATGAAGTTCACCGAAGGCGCGTTCCGTAATTGGGGCTATGCGTTGGCGGAAACAGAGTTTGCCGGGCAAACCTATACCTGGGATCAGTGGGAACGCACCAAGGCCGCGAGTGGTGAAGCGGCGGCGAATGCCGAACAAGCCGCCGCCATCGCTGCGGGCAAGATCATCGTTAAAGATGCGATCGCAGATATCACTTTGCAGCAAGTTTTGACCCGTCCCGCTGAGTTCGATGTGATCGCGACGTTGAATTTGAATGGCGATTATTTATCTGATGCGCTGGCGGCCCAGGTCGGCGGCATTGGCATCGCACCGGGCGGCAATATCAACTACAAAACCGGCCACGCGGTATTTGAAGCCACGCACGGAACCGCGCCGAAATACGCTAACTTGGATAAGGTCAATCCAGGCTCCGTCATTTTGTCCGGCGAAATGATGCTGCGCTACATGGGCTGGAATGAAGCTGCAGACGCGCTGATTTCTGCGATGGACAAGGCGATAGGTGACAAAAAGGTCACTTACGATTTCGCACGCTTGATGGACGGTGCAACCGAAGTTAAATGCTCTGAATTCGCTGATGCCTTGATCGCTGCGCTGTAACAACAAACAAACACCCTAAAAAACTGAGAATGAAATAATGAAGCTAATCAAATTAACCGCGATCGCCGCCGCAATAGCGCTTGCCGCGTGCGCCGATAAACCAACGACGACTGCCGATACCGAAATGGCACCGGGGCCGGCTGCAGCCGTTGTTGCAGAAAGCAAGCCGATGGATGCACAAAAGCAGTCCGGATTTGAATCACGTATCGCTGAAGTCTTGGCCATGTCGCATCGCTCAGAAGCGAACCGTGCGCGTGATAAATATCGCCACCCGGCCGAAACTTTGAGCTTTTTCGGCCTGACGGAAGCGCAAACGGTGGTTGAAATCTCGCCAGGCGGCGGCTGGTACACCGAAATTCTGGCACCGTTGTTGAACGAGCGTGGTCACTACCTCGCGGCATTGAATGACCCTGAGAAAGCCGCGAACGAACGTGCTAAAGCATACTACGCCAAGCAAAACGGCGAATTTGAAGCTAAGTTCAAAGCGAACCCCGAGCTCTACGGAAAAGCTGCGATGGTGTTGATCGACGCGAAAGCCCCCAATTTCGGCCCAGCTGGATCCGCAGATTTGGTGCTGACATTCCGCAATGTGCACAACTGGATGGGGCAGGGCGCCGAGAAAAATATGTTCAAAGGTTTTTTTGACGTGCTTAAATCTGGCGGCAAATTAGGCGTCACAGAACATCGTGCAGCGCCCGGAACCGACGCGGCGGCAAGTGCTAAGACTGGTTATTTGTCAGAGGAAGTTGTGATCAAGTTGGCATTGGACGCTGGATTTGTGTTGGAGTCGAAATCTGAGATCAATGCCAATCCACTCGATACTAAAGACTACAAAGACGGCGTTTGGACCTTGCCGCCGTCGCTAGCTCAAGGTGAAGTTGATAAAGCCAAATATCTAGCCATTGGCGAAAGCGACCGTATGACGTTGTTATTTAAAAAGCCGTAAATCGAAAGCTTACGAAAACCCCGGCGAAACCCGCGCCTTTGTGCGCGGGTTTCGCCGTTAAGCCCGATTGGCGTCAGTACTCCTCCGGGTAAGCAAAACTCTCAGCGCATTCGATTTGGTCAACATCTATCGCTAGATCAAGCGTTGGCAGTGTAATCAAACCGCGCGCGAACACGCTTTCATGAAGAAATTTGACATCAACTAAACGGTGCATATGCGGCACCGGCCATCGGAATCAAACGCAGCAAACCTAAAGTTGCCGCTTTTGTGCAATAGAACATGTGTGGATTGCGCTTCAGCCCCACGCCAGCCCAAACCGGCTATCTTTGGCACCATTGTCTTGTGATCGAAGCAGCTATTCGTTGCTGGCAAAACAGGTTGTCAGTTATTTTGTTTCGCTATCGCAAACACGTACTTATTTATTTCAATTTGAAATCGCGCCAAGGAAGGTAAAAAAATGGGCATCAAATGCGGCATTGTTGGGTTACCCAACGTTGGAAAGTCGACTCTTTTTAATGCCTTGACCAAGGCCGGAATCGCGGCAGCGAACTTCCCATTCTGTACGATTGACCCAAATGTAGGCGTCGTGCCTGTGCCGGATGTGCGCTTGGATGCGCTTTCTGCCATCGCAAAGCCACTAAAAATAATTCCGACCAGCATGGAATTTGTAGACATCGCAGGTTTAGTCGCTGGTGCCAGCAAAGGCGAAGGTTTGGGTAATCAGTTTCTTGCGCATATCCGTGAAACCGACGCGATTGCGCACGTGGTTCGTTGTTTTGTCAATGAAGACATTATCCACGTCGCAAACAAAATCGATCCTATCGCCGATATGGATGTGATCGACACCGAGTTAGCGCTAGCGGATTTGGACAGCGTCGAGAAGGGGATTAAGCGCTATGAGCGACTTGCCAAAGGCGGTGATAAAGAAGCAAATGCGCGCATTGAGGTTTTAAAGCTGCTGTTGGTGCATTTGGATCAGGGTAAACCCGCGCGTAGTGCGAGTTTGGACAAAGAACAGCGCGCATTGCTCAGCGAAGTGTTTTTGCTTACCAGTAAGCCGGTGATGTATGTGTGTAACGTACTCGAGGACGGTTACAGCAATAATCCGCTGCTAGATTTAGTAAAAGCGCGCGCAGAAGCCGAAGGTGCGCAAGTGGTGGCAATTTGCGCCCGCATTGAAGAGGAAATCAGTCAGCTAGACGCCGGCGATCAGGTCGAATTCCTAAAGGAAATGGGCTTGGAAGAACCAGGGCTTAACCGGGTGATTCGCGCCGGCTATAAATTGCTGGGCATGCAGACCTACTTTACTGCCGGTGAAAAGGAAGTGCGTGCTTGGCAGATTCGCGCCGGTTCGACTGCGCCGCAGGCGGCGGGGGTGATTCACACAGATTTTGAGCGCGGTTTTATTCGTGCAGAAGTGATTGCTTATGACGACTACATCAAGTTCAAAGGCGAGGCGGGCGCGCGTGATCAGGGCAAAATGCGCTTAGAAGGCAAGGAATACATCGTCAAAGAAGGCGACGTCATGCACTTTAGATTTAACGTTTGATCGGCAAAGTAGGAATTTACTGTTGTGAATGCGGTTTGGAACTGGCGCGACTTTCGAGATTGGCGCACGCAGCTAGTCGCGGTTGCGCTCGGTACCGCACTATTGGCGCTGTTATTCCAAACCAACCGCGGTTTGTGGGGCGCAGATGAAGGCCGCTACAGTAACGTCGCGTTACAAATGTTGGAGTCTGGTGACTGGTTGACGCCGCATCGTCACCCAGAACACATTGAATATGCCCGGCCACCGGTGACTTACTGGGCAATCGCCGCAAGTGTTGCGGTATTTGGCAATGAAGAATGGGCGCTGCGATTGCCCGGAGCAATTTCATTTTTTGGCACAACTTTGCTGGTATTTTTTTTGGCACGACGCTTATGCGCGAAACGCGCGTGGTTGCCGCCAGTCATTTATGCCACAAACTTCGTGCCATTTTTGGCGGCAAATTACATCAGCGCGGATTCCTTGCTAACGTTTTTTGAAACGCTCGCGGTGTGGGCGTTTGTGTCGATGTGGCAGGCCGACAATGTGGCGCAGGCGCGTAACTTCCGTCGCTTGATGTGGATCGGCTTCGCTCTTGCGTTTTTAACGAAAGGCCCAGCGGCACTGTTGCCGTTGCTGGCATTGGCCGCATTTCGGCGCTTTAGTGGCCTCAAATTCCCGACTTCTATGGTCGGCTTTGATGGGCCAGTGGTGTTTTTATTGTTGAGCCTGCCTTGGTTTATCTGGATGTTTGGGCGTGGTGAAACTTCAGGAATTGTTGAAGGGAACCAGGCCTTGAGTGCGATCCGGGGTAGCTACCGCACATTGGTTGAGGTGACACAGGGCCCGTGGTATAGCTCGTTGGTGGTCTATGGCCCTATTTTGCTGCTCGGACTATTGCCATGGGGCGCATTGGCGCTGATTTTGGCCGCGACTCAATACCGGCGCGCGATTTCCATCTATTTCGCCCGATTACGCTGGCAACGATTTCGACAAATTCATCAGGAAAGTGTGTTTTTGCTTTCTTGGTTTTTATTGCCGCTGCTCATTTTGTGTCTCGTGCAGGTACGCCTTTGGCTGTTTATTTTGCCTTTGCTAGTGCCGATGACGCTGGTATTTGGTCGCGCTATGCAGTTTGTGGTGATTCGGCGTTGGATGGCATTCGTGTTGCTTGCGTGGGTTTTGATCATGCTCAGCGTCAAAGGCTTCGCGCCTAGCTATGAAAATAAACGTGATGCACGCGAATTTGCCAGCGTGTTACAGCCAATTTTGCAGCCAATTTTGCAGCCAATTTTGCAGCCAATTGAGCCAAGTGCGCCGAAGGTTGACATTGCATTTTTTGAGTCCACGCCGATGTATGGACTAAAGTTTTACCTTGGCAACAACATGTTGCGAGTCGCAGCTAACCAACCGCGCGATGCAAGTTTCGACTTGCGTTTGTCGCAAGTGCTTAAATTAGATTCGCCTCGATCGCTTATTTGGGTCACCGAGAGTGCGCGCCTGAAAGAGCTTGAAATCGCCGCGCATGCGCTTGGCTTTAGTGTGAATGTGCTTGCGATTAGCGATGATTTTGTGATCATGAAGCTGGCAACTGCGAAGTAATCACGCATTTTCCTGGCGAAATAATAAATCGCTGCAATTCCCTCTCGCTGTAAGCGCAGGCTTTGCGCATAATCCGGCCCATGGATGCAAACGAAATTCGAATAGCTTTAGTCTTTGTTGGCGCGCTGATCTTAGTCGCGATTTATTGGTTTGGACGCCCCAAACGGGTTTCTGTTGGGCGCCAAGAACCGACGATGCCGTGGCAAAAAACAATGATCGAGTCCGATGGCGTGACAGGGTTCGCGAGTGATTCCTTTGTGACCGACCCAGACGCCGAGGCATTTGTTGAAGCTGACGGGTCAAATAGTGTCAGTCAAAACTACGCGCGCGAACCCGCAGCACCGCAGCCGGGTGAGCGAGCACAACGTGACTTCGATCAAATTATCAGTTTGCACGTTATGGCGCGCGAAGATGGCCTGATCTCCGGCGGGGAATTAATCGTTGCCGCTGAAAAAGCCAGTTTGGTTTACGGTGCACAAGGGCTTTTTCATCGTCTAGTCGACGGTAGGCCCGAGGCCGGACCGATCTTTAGTATGGTCAATCGCGTGCAACCCGGGCGCTTTGATTTGTCTAGAATTACTGAGCTTTCAACGCCAGGCGTAAGTTTTTTTATGGCCTTGCCATGTGCTCTTGCGGGTTTAGACGCCTGGGATCGCATGTTGCCAGCGGCGCAGCGGCTTGCGGGGCTGTTAAATGCCGAAATTTATGATGATGAAATGAATCTGTTGGGACGTCAGCGCATTGCGAGCATCCGCGACGAATTGCGCGCCTATGATCGCAAATCCGAAGTGCGTGTCCGCTAAAGCTCGGTGATGGCGCTAAGTTTGCTCATTGTTGCAATCGTGCTGCTTGGTGTCGCTGCTGCGCCGGATCTTGCCCGCTTGCGAAGTTTCACCTGGTTTGAATCTTGGTTAATTTGGCTGAGCCAAAAACTTAGTCCGAATGGATTTTGGCAAGGGTGGCTGGGGTTAGCGGTGGCAATCGCACCCATCGTGGCTGCCTTCGCGTGGCTAAGTTGCTTTTTAAATGCGGTTTTTTTTGGAATATTCGGCTTTTGTCTAGGTTTGGCGGCGCTTTTTTATGGCCTAGGCCCGCGTGATTTAGGTGAAGATTTGACCGAATTGGCGCACGCTTTTCAGCCCCAGCGTCGGGTGCACGCGCAGCGAGCCTTTGGCATCGTGGCTGCGCACCCGCTTAGCACCTCTGCGTTGATTGAGCCGGTACTTGCAGCGGCATTGAAACGGCATTTTGCGCCAATTTTTTGGTTTGCAACCTTCGGTTCTGCCGGTGTTATTGGCTATCGCTTGGTGCAATTGATGGCCGATAGTTCCGAGTTAGAGTCCTTGCTGCCGCCTGGACAAGTGCGAGCTGCCGCGCGTTTAGAGGCAGCACTTGCATGGATCCCGGCACAGTTGATGTGCTTGGCGCTGGCGTTGGCAAGTGACTTCGACGCGGCGTTGCGCGCCTGGCATGAACATCACGATAAACACGGACGCGGTGTACTAGATCTAGATTTAGGCTTTTTGGCGTCTACCGTTAAAGCATGCATTGATATCGATGATGTCGACGAAATATCGGACGCGAGTGTGTCTTTAGACAATGCGCCGCTGCAGCACACGCAGGCTCTGCTTGGAAGAATTACCCTGGCGTGGTTGGTAGCAATGGCGTTGCTCGTCTTCGCCGCATATTTGGCCTAGGGTGCCCTTTGGCGGATGCGCTAGCCTGCCAGTGCCTGAACTACACCCTTGCTTGTGCTGGGTGTTTGTGTTGCTCCGCCAGGATCCGCTTGTTATAGTCCCGCTTCTGCGTGTTTGGTAGAACACCACGCACGTCAAAGTAGCGTTGTTGGACCTTTGCTACGCAGTTTTCCCCACATGTTTTTCATGGACCGAAGAATCAATGTCGACAGTCAATCAATTGGTGCGCCAATCGCGTAGCCCAAA
>JAYVAQ010000617.1:0-14281 GCA_043750875.1 Rhodanobacteraceae bacterium | reverse complement strand
GGCGACTAGCTTTACCGAATATGATCGAATGCAACTGCTTGAGCATGAGGCATATGTGCATTCGCTTACTGCACTCAATGGCCGAGAACAACCGTATCTGAAATCTCTAGGCCTAAATTCACCGCGAATTACAGCGACGCAAGAGGGTTTGGCGGTATTTGCGGAATTGGTTACTGGCTCTATTGATCTAGGTCGTATGAACCGGATTTCACAGCGCATTATTGGCATCGATATGGCGATGAAAGGCGCCGACTTTATCGATGTTTTTCGGTTTTTTATGGATGAAGGCCAAAGTGATTCCGAAGCTTTTACCTCTGCCATGCGAGTGTTTCGCGGTGCACCCCTGACCGGTGGCGTTGCTTTTACTAAAGATACTGTGTATCTACATGGATTGCTAAGCGTGCACACGTTCTTTCGCTGGGTATTTAAGCAAAATAAGTTATTAATGTCGCGGCATTTATTTGCGGGAAAAATGACCTTGCACGATGTTTTATCGTTTGAGCCATTCTACGAGAGTGGTTTTATAAGTGAACCACAATATTTGCCACGTTGGGCGCAGCGTACCAATGCTTTGGCCGGATATTTGTCGTTTAGCCTGTTTGCCAATAAAATTCGACTGGATCAAATCGAAAGAGAAGATTTAAGGTTGGGTGTTTAACCTGGTTGATTTAATTAATTTATTTGGCGTATCCAAAAGCATTTTAAGAAAAAGACAAAATAAAACAAAATTATGAAATCAAAAGCAGTATGAAAGTTCCACCCGCACTTGAAGAATTAATACACGATGGCATTATTGATGCCGTTACCCGCCAGCTTAAAAGTGGTAAAGAAGCCTCGGTTTATGTAGTTCGCGCCAGCGGTGAACTGCGGTGCGCAAAAGTCTACAAAGATATGCGCCAACGCAGCTTTAAACAGCGGGCGCAATACCAAGAAGGCCGTAAATCGCGCGGCAGCCGTGAACAACGCGCTATGGGCAAGGCCAGCAGTTTCGGTCGTAAAGAGGCGGAGGAACAGTGGAAGAATACCGAGGTTGATGCTTTGTTCCAGCTGCACCGGGCTGGGTTGCGAGTGCCAAAACCGTTTGGCTTTTACTCCGGAGTGCTGATTATGCAGATGCTGGTTGACGCGACCGGTGACAGCGCGCCGCGCCTAAACGATGTTGAACTGAATCCCGAACTTGCACGTGCCTACCATGCGGTGTTGATCGAGCAAATCAAACTGATGTTGTGCGAGGGCTTAATTCACGGTGATCTCAGTGAATACAACGTGCTTGTCGATACCACCGGCCCGGTGATCATCGACTTGCCGCAAGTGGTCAGTGCTGCCGGCAATAACAACGCAGCAACAATGCTCAAGCGCGACGTAGGCAATATCACCATGACGCTATCGGCGTTCGCACCGGAGTTGGCGCAGACGCACTACGCCGAGGAAATGTGGGCGCTTTTTGAAAAATCCGAACTACGACCAGACACGGTTTTGACTGGAAAATTCAAGTTCAGTAAGAAGGTAGCGAACGTTGCGGAAGTGATGGAAGCCATTGTTGACGCCAAACAAGTCGCGCTGATACGCGCGCAAGCGCGGGAAGCGGCGGAGCGTGATGAAGACTAGTGTTTGGCTAAAGTGCCGCCTGAACTTCCTGCGCGCGTGACTGCCAAAGAATCGTTTCGCAGACGTTTCAGTCGAGCGCTGATAGGCGGCGTGGCGTTATGTAGCGTTTTTTATTGTGTATTGATTGTGCTGACGCGTCCATCGAACGAGCGTGATTGGACAATAGATCAGGTGCGCCTTGCGCGCGCGGAATTCGCTAACGATCAGGTGCAGATTCAGAACGTACGGAACGTGAACTATCGTTCGACGTCGGACTTTGATGTGCATTGGGAAACGCGAACTTATGATTTGAACCGCGTGGAAACGCTGTGGTTTTTGGTCGAACCATTTTCTGACTGGCGCGGCCCAGCGCACACGTTTCTAAGCTTTGGTTTTGCTGATGGGCGATATCTAGGGATATCGGTAGAGATTCGCAAGGAAAAAGGCGAAGCATTTTCGCCGTTCCTTGGCTTGTTTCGTCAGTACGAGCTGATTTATGTGCTCGCGGACGAGCGGGACTTAATCACGTTGCGCGCGACGCATCGCAACGATGCCGTTTTTCTTTACAAAATGCGTGCGACGCCAGAAAAAGTGCGCGCCCTATTACTGTCAATGTTGCAACGCGCCAACCAGCTCGCTGAAAAGCCTGAGTTCTACAACACACTTACCAACACCTGCACCAGCAATATTGTCGATCATATTGATGTTATTGCGCCGGGGCGCATCCCGTTGAGCTACAAGACCCTACTTCCTGCGTATTCTGACGATTTAAGTTTCGATCTGGGGTTAATTGATACGAACCTAACTAGAAGTCAGTATCGGGCGGCGCACCAGATCAACGCGCTAGTGCACAGATTTGCCGATAGCCCCGAGTTTTCTCAGGCGATACGGACGTCGACGATCCCGTTTCGCGACTCGCCAAAGTAACCAGCGTCCAAGCTCATACTTAACTCGTTCGCCTCGGCAAAATAGCGGTAAAGCGAGGAGAATCAGCCCTGCATGGCCTCCAGCTCCTTTCCCTTTGTTTCGTGCACATATTTGAGAATGAAAAATATCGAAACTGCGGCGGCAAATGCATATAGGGCATAGGTGGTTGCAAGGCCAATCTGAATAAGGAGGATCGGGAAGGTCATGATGATCAAAAAGTTCGATAGCCATTGAAATAGCCCGGCCACCGCTAGCCCAGAGCCGCGAATCTGATTCGGAAACATCTCTCCCAGCATTACCCACATTACCGGGCCCCAGGAAAAGTTGAAAAACATCACGTAAACGTTCGCAGCGATTAGGGCGGTGGTGCCCACACCATTTGAAAGCTGCAACTTACCTGTCGCATCCAACGTGCCTGTAGCAAAGGCGGCGGTCATAAGCGCAAGTGTAATTGCCATGCCAATCGAACCGATCAGCAACAGCGGCCGACGACCAATGCGATCAATTAGTGTCATGGACAATAAACACGCGCCAACGCTCAAGGCGCCGGAAAGCACGTTAATCAGCAGCGCATCATTTTCAGAAAAGCCGACCGCCTGCCATAGCACCGCACCGTAATAGAACACCACGTTGATGCCCACCAATTGTTGAAATGTCGCCAGGCCAATACCGACCCAAACGATGGGGCGAACTTTGCCGGTGCTGCGTTGGATTAAATCGGACAGCCGTGGCGCGTGGTCGTGTTCTATGGACTTAACAATTTCATCGAGCTTTAATTTTGCTTGGCTTACACCGTAAAGACGTGTCAGCACCGCCAAGCCTAATTCTTTACGGCCCTGCGCTACCAAAAAGCGTGGGCTTTCAGGAATAAACATCAGCGTGATTAAAAACAGTGAAGCCGGAATAATTTGAATCCAAAACATCCAACGCCATGCTTCAAAACCCCACCAAAACAGCTTCGTTGAGGACCCGGCGTATTTGGCCAATAAGTAATTGCTGACAAACGCGGAAAATAGCCCCGCAATGATCGCTATTTGTTGCACCGAACTGAGTCGGCCGCGGTAGCGCGCCAGGGAAACTTCGCTAATGTAGGCCGGCGAAATAACGCTTGCAGCACCGACTGCTAGACCGCCTAGCACGCGATAAAGAACGAACTCTAGCGACGACGCTGAAATTCCTGCGCCCCAGGCCGACACTAGAAAAAACGTCGCTGCCACGATCAATACCCAGCGTCGCCCATAAACATCGGATAGTCGACCGGCAAAAAAAGCGCCGACCGCGCAGCCCAACAGCATCGAGGAAACATTGAAGCCGGTGCCCATAGAGTCGGAGTTAAACGCGAGCTTTAGGCCATCCACGGTGCCGTTGATTACGCCGCTGTCAAAGCCAAATAAGAAGCCGCCGATGGTGGCAACACAGCTAATTAGAATAATAAAGAAATTATTTGCTGCGCCATCGTTGGCCTGTACGCTCGATCCGGTGCTCATGGGACGCCTTTATTTTCGGGGCAGCAAAGTCAAACAGGAGTAAATATCGAGCCGCGAATGTAGCGCATCAGTGGGAGTTCTTTTTGCGGCTGCATACGTATTCTTTTGCGAATCAGAACATTTCTAGTTGCAACGCCAAAACTTTGCGCACCGGCGCATAACTACGCCGATGGATTGCACACGCACCTAGTGTGGCTAATGCCGCCAAATGTGCCGGTGTGGGGTAACCTTTGTGCACTTCAAAACCATAGCCGGGATAGCTTTTTGCATGTTCAAGCATCAACGCGTCACGTGTGGTTTTCGCCAAAATTGAAGCGGCTGAAATGCAGGCCTCTAGCTGATCACCTTTAACGATTGCGCGTGCCGGATAAGCCAGTCCCGCTGGCACTTTGTTGCCGTCAATCAGGACTTCAGTTGGAGCTGGATTCAGGGCGGCGACGGCGCGGCGCATGCCCTCCATAGTTGCTTGGAAAATATTGAGTCGATCTACTTCGCAGTGATCGATTTCAATAATTGCGTAAGCCAGTGCTTTGACCAAAATTTCACTGCGTAAAGCGTCACGGTCTGAGGCCTTCAGCTGCTTGGAGTCCCGCAACCCAATAATTTTCCTATCCGGATGCAAAATGACCGCAGCGCACAACAATGGCCCAGCCAGTGGGCCACGTCCAGCTTCGTCCACGCCGGCAATTAGTGGCTGTAAGGCTAGGCTCATGCGTCGGTGAACGGCAGATCGTTTTCTAGCAGTTGTGCAATCGCGCGCGCGGCGCTTTGGCTGGCATTACGGCGCAAGCTTAGGTGCATGGCCTGATAAGAATCCAATAACTCAGCCGATGGCCCTTCCGACAGCGCTGGCGCAATTGCTTGTGCGATGGCCTGCGGAGTTACCCAGTGCTGCTCTAATTCCGGTACCAACGCGTGCTCGGCCAGCTTGTTTGGCAACGAGAAATATTTGGCTTTCAATAGTCCTAATTTGCGCGCCAACCAGTAGCTCAGGGCGTTCAATCGATACGCCACCAGCATGGGCTTGTGCGCCAGCGCGGCTTCGAGTGCTGCAGTTCCAGACGCCACCACAACCGCGTCTGCAGCCTGCAAAACCAGCTGCGCCTGCCCGTCGAATAGCAATACTGAATGTGCTGAAGTCATTTGTGCCTCAAGTGCCGCGCGCGCACGCGCACTGGCCATCGGTGCGATCACGGTTAGCTTTGGCATCGATTTTTTTATCAGTGCGGCGGCATCTAAAAAGTCCTTGCCCAGTTGCTTGATCTCACTTAAACGAGATCCCGGCAATAACGCCAGAATGGGCGTATTGAGCGGAAGCCCTAAGGCGACCCGCGCAAATTTTGGTGCCGGTTCAAGCGGAAATTGGTCTGCAAGTGGGTGCCCAACAAAAATTGCTGGCACGCCAAACTGAGCGTACAGCGCGGGCTCAAAAGGGAATAAACACAACACCAAATCGGCGCTGAGACCGATTTTTGCCGCACGTGCCGAGCGCCACGCCCAAATTGATGGGCTGACGTAGTGCACTGTGCATATTCCGCGCGCTTTTAACTTTCGCTCGATTGTCAAATTGAAATCCGGTGCGTCGATTCCGACAAACGCGGTTGGCTTCAAATCCAACGTTTGACGCAGCACTTGCGCGCGCCGCTTGAGTAAGCGCGGCAGATGTTTCAGCACTTCAAATAAGCCCATTACCGCCAGTTCTTCTGCGCCGAACCATTGAACCTGGCCAGATTGCGCCATCAATGGGCCACCAACACCAAAATATTGCGCGTGCGGAAAGCGTAGGCGTAGCGCCTCAATTAGGCCTGCGCCTAAGGCATCGCCAGACGCTTCGCCAGCAACTAAAACAAAGCGCATTCGCGCCGATCCGTTGCAAAAATATTCAAAAGAACGGGTATGTGGTTATTCAAGCTCGGCATCAGCGGCGTCAATATCAAGCTGTTCCATTGCGTCAATTGGTTTTAACTTGGTGGCGGCTTCAAAAGCACTGCGTGCGGCGTCGGCGTTCTTTTTCGCGTTTAACAGTATTAAGCCGCGACCAAATTCCAAATGCACGACCGGCGCGTTCGGGTTCAATTTGCGTGCGGTTTCAAAATGCTTCATCGCTTCGTCAGCGCTGGCACCATACGTCAGTTTGCCGATCATGCCGCCAATTTTGTTAATGATTTCGGCGTGATACATCGCCATTGCAAGGTGCGCTTCGGCGTGCTTAGGGTTGAGCTCAAGTGCTGCCTTCAAACTCGTTTTGATTTTTCCACCCAAACCTTGGGCCAAAGCTTTGGTGATGCTGATGCATTGACTATAGCGGCCGAGCGCGAAAGCATGAAAGTAGTGGCTATTAGCGGCGTCTGGAAAACTGCTTTTTGCCGCCTCGCAGCGTTCTGCACCCGCTTGAAATAGCGCCATTTTTTGCGCCTCGTCCTCACACAGGCTGCTGGCATAAATGCCGCTGGCCTTGGTTGCTAAGACAGCACCGAAAACGCCGAGTGCGTCACCGGCCTTGGTGGCCGCTTGAAAATCACCACTGTGAAACGCGCGCCAACCCGATTCAAGTTCAGCAGCAATCGCTTTGGCATCGCCTTTGAGAATTTTTTTTAAGCTGGCATCTTCGGCGATGGCGCTGGCAATCCCCTTCGCATCTGGAAAGCCCTCGCCATCGCCACAGTGCAAACGCGACCAAGCTTTTTTTAGTGCCGGGCCAGCATAGGAAAATGCGCTGGCATCGTGGGGGTAGGCGGTCCATTTTTTAACGGCCATGTCGGGCTCAGTAGGGTGCGAACGGGATGTCAAGAATGGGCGAAATGTGGCCCGCTGTGCAAGGAGATTTGCTTAATCCTAAAAACGGCAGTTGACCGCTGTCTAACTTCGGCAAAGCTATGATTTTTTTAGGAATTTCGACATTTCTAAGTTCACCTTGTGGGTGACGCCCGCTACGAACAAGATTGCACACTTTTTTGACGCCCCAGCTGCGTTGATTCGTCGTTGCAGGCAATGAGCATGCTGCCTCCTCTCGCCTTGCTGGGACGCCAAAAAAATGCACACTCTTATCCGTCCAACTGCCGTTTCTAGGATAATTTGTCATCAAATTTGCTGCAGTGCAGTAATATGGTTGGTTAGCCAAATAACTATCACGCTGGCGCTTAAATTAGAGCAAGCGCTCCTAAAAAACAGCGCTGCTATAAGTCTAACTAATTGATAAACAAAGCCTTTCAATCGACTGAGCTAGTGCCTTTAGTCTATCGATAGCGCTGCAAAGTTTGGCCATCGGCGGGAAGTTGAGCTTATAAAAATAAGCTTCGAGCTTGCGAAGGGATCACCGCCGAGGTCGTAAGGAAACGATCAACGCGTATTTGTAATCAGAACGTTTTGCTCAGGCAAAACATGCAAGCCAAATAGGTAGATCCTGAATCCTCAACCTCGCATTCAATTTTCAACTTAACTTACCAGAGAATTATCATGGCAAAAAACAACGTTGTAAAAGCTGTTAATCGCAAGTCTTCAGACGCCAACAAAGCAGTCAAGGCTGCAGTAAAAGTCGTGCGTACTGAAAGTACCACCGTCGCTGAAAAGGGCCGCGAGTTTGTACTAGCAACCGTCGGCGCTGCCGCAATCGTGCGTAAACAGGGCGAAAAATTGGTCGCGAATTTCCTCGACGAAACCGCACAATTTCGCAACCGCGCCACCAAGCTGGCCACCAATGTTGTTGGCGACGTGCAAGAGCAAGCGAATGGCGTATTGGCGCAAGTGAAGTCTGCCGCTGCCGCCAACTTGGGTTGGGTTGGTGAAAAGGCACAGGATCAAGTTGGTAAGGTACTCAGCCGTATCGGCGTGCCCACCAAGGCTGACGTCAATGAATTGAGCCGTCGTGTGGCCGATTTGCATAAGCAAGTGAAGGCACTGAAAAAAGCCGCATAATTCGCTTTAAACACTTCGCAAAACGAACAAAGCCGCTGGTGCAAACTGGCGGCTTTTTTGCATTCAATCTATAAAGGCGCAACGAACGGAAATATAACGGTAAAGCGCGTGCCGGCACCTGCCGCCGAAGCCACTTCGATTTCGCCGCCTAGGCGCGCATGCACCAAATTGAACACAATATGCAGGCCTAAACCGGTGCTTCCCTGACCGCGCGAAGTGGTGAAAAAAGGCTCGAATACGCGTGGCAAATCGCTTTCAGGTATGCCCTTGCCGCTATCACTAAAAACCAGGCGTACTGCCGATGCACCGCTTTCTAGCTGCATCGACTCGGCGCTAATCTGCATCAGGCCTTCCTCGTCAAGTGCAAACGCGTGCTGCAGCGCATTTTGGCTGAGCGTGCCAATGATTTGGCTGAGTGCGTCTGGAAAACTGTCTAGTATCAATCCCGGCGCGCATTTGAGCTCAAGGCCCACCGGCCTGCGCTTCCACGTTAGCTCCAAACCGGTCAGTAAATCCGCCAAATAGCCACTGAGTTCGAAGCGCCGACGCTCATCGGTGCTGCGATCTAGCCGGATTTGTTTGAAGCTGCGCACCAGTTGTGCTGCGCGTGCAAGATTGCTGTCCACCATTGCACCAGCACGTTCGGCGACGTCCAAGTAGCCGCTGAGCTGCGTTGTTGTCAACGATTGGGTGGCGACACTCTTTTTCAATGCGCGCGACTCATCGCTGAGCATGGACGATGCTGTCAGTGCAATGCCCAAGGGTGTGTTCAACTCGTGCGCGACACCGGCTACCAATTGCCCAAGTGAAGCCATTTTTTCCGCTTGTACCAACTGCCGCTGGGTACCAAGCAATTGCCCAAGTGCGTGTTCAGCACTTTCTTTTGCAAGCGAAAGTTCACCGGTGCGCTGCTCCACCATTTGCTCCAACTCACGTTCGTGCCGCCCAACCCGCAGGGCGTGGCGACGAATTGCGAAATACACAACGGCAATGGCAAGCAAGGCCATCGCCAGCGCAAACCACGCAGTTTGCCAAAACGCGGGCAGGGCACGCACGACAAGTTTCAACTCATGCGGCGTCCAGCCACCCGCTGGCGTCTGCGCGCGTACCCGCAGCGTGTATTCACCGGGCCGCAGATTTGTGTAGCTGGCCACGCGTCGATTCGCATCGGTTTCAATCCAGTCTTGATCGAAACCCTCCAATCGATGGCTGTAGCGCACGCGTTGCGGCGCGGAATACTCCAAAGCGGCAAATTCAACGCTGAAATTTGCCGCGCCGGGCTGCAATTCAATTGGGGCGTTCTCAGACGAGTTGCCAAGCGGGCGAAGTTGCCCAGCAATGCTAAGTTCCGTCGCAACTAACGGCGGCTGATAGCGACGCGGTTGAAATTTTGCCGGGTCGATAATCAATGCGCCCTTGCTGCCACCGAAAAGCAGCAAGCCATCGCGCGTGCTGGTATAGGAGCGAAACCAAGCGGTGCCGATTTCTATGCCGTCGGCTTTACTCAACACGTAAACGCTCTTTGCATCCGCCGACAGCAGATGTTGCTGGGTCCAAATGCGGCCCGTTGCATCTTCCAGCAAATTCGCGCCAAAAGATTTCCCGCCTATACCCAATCGGTCGCTGATGGGATCAAACACCGCGTTTATGTTGCCGCCATCACCGTCCTGCCAATGGGTTAGCAAATTCAAGCCTTCTGAGGTATCGACCCAAACGCGATTTTTTCGATCAACCAGCAGCCCAACAATGCTCGGTTTTGCCGATTGCGCACCGCTATTGAGCACCCCCTGTACCGTTTTAAGGCCACTGGTATCGGCTCCCAAAGTATGCAGACCAATTGTTGATCCTACCCAGAGCCGACCATCCGCTGCCAAGGCCAAGGCGTTGACGTCGGCGTTTAAATCGCTGCCGTCGCTCATCTTGATTGGGGTAATCGCATCGCTAACACCAGGGATCTGAGCTGGCATCCAGCGATACAAACCCGTGTTACTGCCGATCCAAAGCTCGCCATTTTTGCCAGCAAGCAAGCGGCGTATGGTGCTGCCACGAACACCCGATTTTTCGCCATAAGCGCGAAATTTCAGTGTAATTGGATCAAGGCGGAATAAACCGGCCAGCGTGCCAGCCCATACCGCAAGATCGGTGGTTTCTGCCAAGCTAATCACCATGCCGTTGCCGAGGGCGTCCGGATTACCCGCTTCGGGTTTAAGGCTGCGCAATCTGCCGGTGCTGCGCTCAATAATGTCAATGCCGTTTTCGCGCGTGCCCAGCCAAAGCTCGCCATTTGCGCGTTCCAGAATGCTGCCTACACTTGGGCTACTCAAGCCATTTGGGCGCATCGGACTATGGTGCAGCACCCTAATCGCGTCGTTGCTGGGGTCGTGTCGTTGTAAACCACCGCTGTAACCGCCGATCCAAATATGGCCGGAGCGATCCAACATCATCGCACGCACTTGTGAATGCGCCAGGCTAGACAGCACTGACGGATCTGGCCGCATTTGCCGCAACACCGTACCTGCAGGTAGGAATGGACCGGTGTTGATGACTTCAATGCCACCAAAACTGCCCAACCAAAGCTCGTTAGCCTTAGGTTGCAACATCGCGAGCGCCATCGCATCCGTGGGTGTCGCAATGCCTTGGATTCCCGCAGGAATTCGCCGCAGCGCATCGCTGCGCGGATCGAAAATCATGCTACCTTGCAGATTTGTGCCAATGCCAATGCGGCCGTCACGCAATTCATACAGACTCATAATCAGTTCGCCGAGCAAGGTAACGTCGTCGCTGGTTTTCGCGTGTACTCTTGTGAAAGATTTTTTAACCGGATCTAGTTGACTGAGGCCGTTCCAAGAGCCCACCCAAAGCACGCCGCGCTGGTCTAGTAATATAGCAAGCACGCGATCATCTAAATCGAGGGTATCTTCGCCCAATCGCATTGGGAATTGCTCAAAATCAGTTTGCCCGGCGCGCTGTAGGTTTATGCCTGCGCGCGTTCCTACCCACATGCCGCCGTCTGGCGTTGCCGCCAATGCGCGAACGGTATTGTGTGACAAGCTTCCTGCGTCATTTTCACGATGGCGAAATTGCGTGAATGTCTCGGACTTCGGGTCGTACACGGACAAGCCATCGGCGTCGGTACCGATCCATAGTCGGCCGTCCTTGGCGAGTGCGAGTGCCCGGATAAATACCCCGCCCAGTGAATTTGCTGAGCTGGAGTCGCGCGCATACCGCCGAAAACGGTAGCCGTCGTAGCGGATCAGTCCACTTGGGGTGCCAATCCAGATTAGGCCACTGGCGTCTTCGGCAACGGCGGTAACGTTATTATCGGGAATGGACTCACTGTCACCAATTGTTTCGAAATACGCGTCGCCCAACTCCGCATAAAAAGGCGGCGAATCCGCGTGCGCTGGTTGGGTGTTGAAAGCACATAGGAATACCGCACTTAGCCAAGCGGTAAGCGCTAACCTGGCCCGCATGCGTGTTTGATCTGCCCCCAGCTTGCGCATTCAGTTCTCCAAAAACGACGAATTCGGGTGCCGTCACGCCGAAATAGGGCAGGCTCGAATCAATGTCGATCATGCTACGACTTTAGTCCCTTAAGCTAGCTAACCAAGCTGCCGCACCGGCCCCCGCGCATTTGCCGCTGGCAAAGCAGGCGTTTAATAAATAACCGCCCGTGGGCGCATCCCAGTTCAACATTTCGCCAGCGCAAAAAAGGCCAGGAATGTTCGGCGACATTAAATCTTGCCGCAATTGCGCGCAGTCCACCCCGCCCGCGGTGCTAATGGCCTCGTCAATAGGGCGCATGCCATTAAGCGTCAGCGTTAGTGCCTTTAGGCGATGCACGATTTTGCCGGTGTCTGCGCGAATATCTGCGCCGATACCTTCGTAAAAAAGCGCGAGCTTGACTGGCGATAATTGTGCCGCGCGTTTCAGTTTTTCGCTCAAGCTCATGCTTGCACGCGCGCCGTTTATCCTTGCGTTGAGCTGTAGCTCAGTTTGATCTGGACACAAATCTAGTACCAAGCTGGCGGTGGGGCACTCGAGTATTTGCGCCCTCAAGGCACTAGAAAGCGCATAAATCAAACTGCCCTCCAAGCCATAGGCGCTCAGCATTGCTTCGCCACGAACCGGAGCGTTGCCAGCGCCGCCAACGCGCAAAACGTGGGCTGTGATCGATTTAATGGGCTCGCCAACGTGGCGCTGCAAAGCCTCGCTCCAGCTTGCGGTGAAGCCGCAATTACTTGGCTGTAAGTCCTGCACTGGCAATCCCAGTGCGCGCAACATTGGCACCCAACTGCCGTCAGAACCAAGTTTTGCCCAGCTACCGCCACCTAACGCCAAC
The DNA here is from genome assembly GCA_043750875.1 of Rhodanobacteraceae bacterium. GTDB lineage: Bacteria > Pseudomonadota > Gammaproteobacteria > Xanthomonadales > SZUA-5 > JANNYA01. Next base: position 2,023 of record JAYVAQ010000617.1, on the reverse strand, counting down.
ACCACGCTTTTTGCGCGATAGCAGTGGTGCTGCGCTAGATCATCGGCAAAAGTAAGGACAAACTCGCCGTTTTTCCGGTCTATGCCTATACATTGATGGCGATAGATAAACTCTACGCCCTGCGCCCGCAGCCGCTTGAGCCAACCCCGCATCAGCGGTGCCGCCTTTAAGTCATGCGGAAACACTCGGCCGGAGCTGCCGACAATGGTGGCTACCCCTAACTCTGCCGCCCACGCGCGCAATGCGGTGCTATCAAAGTCTGCCAGCCAATCGGCAACCTGGGTATTGGCGTGCGAATAACGCGACAAAAATTCAGGGCTAGCTTCCGAATGCGTCAAATTCAAGCCGCCTTTACCCGCGATAAGGAATTTGCGCCCGGCTGAGCCCATGCGCTCAAAAACGCACGTTGAAAACCCGGCTTTACGCACGGTTTCGGCCGCCATTAGTCCGGCTGGGCCGCCGCCGATGACTGCAACATCAATTTTTTCCATAGTCATGGCGCGCCTGCGTCCTGGTGCGCCAAAAAAGCGCCGTTTCGTCCGGCAGGATCTTAAGCGCTATGCGCAGCGCGCGCAGCATCTGCAACTATCAGGCTGTTGAAAAGCTACCTGCGTTGCTAAAACTACGTCAAAAACGTCCTCGAAATCCTCATTTACCACCCGTAAACTCCGGTTTCTGCGGTTTTTTTTCCTTGTTTTAGCTGCCTCGCCAACGCTTTTCAACAGCCTGCTAGGGCGATAAAATCCTGCGGCTCAGCCACGTCCACGCCAAGCACGTAACACCAATAGCTGCACGCCGACCATCAGCGCCGTCAGCGCAAACATTGCCATGGTCATCGCCGTCGCGCACTTGCAAGGACAAATCATCGACGATGACGCTGTTGCCGTAGCGCTTGCCTAGTCCTTTAATTTCTAAGCCGGCCGAACTCATGAGGTTGGCTCCGCTAATAGGCCACGTGCGCCATCATTCAGATCTTCTCCAAGGGGTTTTTTTGGCGGCTCGACGCTGAAATACCATTCCTCCACCAATGGATCGACGCGTGTCTCGATTTCATTCCAAGTCGCAATGTTTGGGGTGCGCCGGATCACTGCGATCGAGTCCAAAAACACCTGGGCCGAGCGCGGCGGCGCATTTGGATCAAGAAATACTGGGCTCATAGCCACTGACTTTAGCGCGGGCACAGTGCGGCCCGAGCGCGCGATGATTTCAGCGCCTGGCGGGCTGAGCGCGTACTCGACAAAGCGATACGCCGCTTCTTTTTGCGTCGAAGACTTCGCCATGCAGTAAGCGTCTGCGTGCAATACCGTAGCTGCCTGTTTGTGCTGCGGCAGCGGGGCGACGTCCCACTCCAAGCCACTGACGGTGCGCAGCGTGGCGGTATACCGTCGGCTATGCAAAATCATACCGAGCGCGCCACGCGCAAAGCGCGTTTCGTGGTCCTCGGATTTGTTTTCAATCAGCGGTGGCGCCGACTTGTCAATGGCATACAAAGAGCGCAGATATTCTTGCGCTTCGCGCGCTGCCGGTTCGTCCAGCATAAAGCGGGTTGGGCGATGTAAGTCATCGACGATTTCTCCGCCCGCCTGCCAAACAAATGGCGCGAAGCGAATCAGCGTAGGCTCAAACCCAAGGCCAAATTGATCTACTTTGCCGTCGCCATCGGTGTCACGCGTCAGCGCTTTCGCAGCGGTGCGAAATTGCTCCCAATTCCAGTTCGGTTGCGGCTCGGGTAGTCCTGCTGCGGCAAAAAGTGTGCGGTTCCAATAGACCACCAGGCTGGAGATGTTTTGCGGCGTGCACATCAATTGGCCATCAAAGCGAAATGCTTCCAAAGCGGGCTCGAAGAAGTCGGCCTCTTTGTACTTACCGCGCTCAGTTAGTTTTGGCCCCAGTGGCTCCAGCACGCCTTTGGCGGCAAATTGCCCGTAGCGGCGGAAGTTGAGCAAAAACAGATCCGGCGGGTCGCCACCGGCAAATCCTGTTGTTAACTTGGTCATGTGATCGGGCTGTCTGCCGACCGGTA
>JAYVAQ010000616.1:0-16764 GCA_043750875.1 Rhodanobacteraceae bacterium | reverse complement strand
AAGCTTCAGTGGCACGCATGTTTGTCAATAATGCCAATGGCCAACGTGGCTTGGTTTGCCAGTATGACGTGGTTTGCTTTGATGAAATTTCTGGCGTCTCATTCGACCAGAAAGACGGCGTAAACATCATGAAGGGCTACATGGAGTCTGGCGAATTCAGCCGTGGCAAGGAAAGCATTCGTGCTGATGGCGGCGTGATGATGGTGGGCAATTTTGACGTTGACGTGCAGCATCAACAACGCGTTGGGCATTTGTTTGGACCAATGCCGCCAGAGATGCGCGATGACACCGCGTTTATGGACCGTATTCACGCCTACTTACCCGGCTGGGATTTGCCGAAAGTCGGCCGTGCGCTACTCACCGATCATTTCGGCTTGGTCAGCGATTTTTTGTCCGAATGTTGGAATCAATTGCGGCGCCAAAGTCGACAAAATCTTTTTCAAGGCCGCGTACATTTGGGCGGTGCATTGAGTGGGCGCGATACCACCGGCGTACAAAAAACTGTCAGTGGCCTGATCAAGCTGGTTTCACCTAATCCCGAAGTACCCGTTTCCGACGAAGTTTTGGAGTGGGCGCTGCGGATCGCACTTGAGTGTCGCAGGCGCGTCAAAGAACAACAAAAGCGTATTGGTTCCGCCGAGTTTCGAAATACCCAATTTAGCTATTCTATGGGCGACGATGGCGTTGAGCAATTCGTTGCAACGCCTGAGCTTTTCAGTGAAAACAGCATCGGTAGCGATCCACTGCCGCCTGGACAAGTGTGGGTGGTGGGGCCAGGTGGCGGTGATGAACACACAGGGCTCTACCGTGTAGACATTACTGAAGGTCCAGGTAGTGGCGTAAAAATATTAAATCAGCCAGCACCTGCACCGTTCAAGGAAAGTGTGCGCTGCGCCGAGCAAAATCTTTACGTACGTGCGCGAGAACTAGTCGGCGACCGGGAACCCAGACAGCGCGAGTTTTCAGTGCAGCTTAGGGCATTCGACAGCGCTAAATCCGGCGCCGGAGTCGGCATCGGTGTTTTGCTCGGACTGTGTTCCTCGCTTTTACAAAAAAGCGTTAAAGGCGGCCTAGCCGTTTCTGGCGGTTTGAACCTGGGCGGGTCAATCGAAACGATTTTCAATCCGGTTGCGGTCGTAGAAAACGCGATTGAGAAAGGCGCCGCAAGTATCCTGTTGCCAATCGCGAGTCGTAGACAATTGAATGATTTGCCCGACGATTCGGCAGCGAAAATTACTATTCACTATTATCTTGATGCGCGTGATGCATTGATTAAGGCGTTAGCGATTTGAGCATTCAACATTGGCTACGCCCCGACGCATCAGTATAATTTTTTGCAACCTGCTTAAAACTCAAACATGAGCGGCATTTGCGTGGGCGTGCCAACGCGCCACGGCAGGCTCAGCGCATCCGAGGCAAGCTCGTATTTTGATATTTCCGCTGCCGCAATAAGTGCGTGTGGCAATCCGAACATGGCTAAGCTTGCATAAGCCTTTGCCCCCGCGCGCGCCAGCGATTTCTGCAATCCTAAAATCCCTGCGCCACGCAAACTCAAACGCACGGTGAAATCCAATGCCAGCGCCGCTAAGCAAAGCTCCAACGCCTCCGTTCGCGCCAAATCAGTATCGCTGGCTAAGCAAATACTGATTGTCCACGGCGCACCGTCACGTGGTGCGATTTGTTCCAACATACTTGCCAAACTGAGCCAACGTAAGCCTGCGCGCGGCGGCTGCTCCACGTTAATGCCGCGTCGTCGCGCGGCAGAAGGGCAGACATAAACCTCGCGGTGGCGCGTAAGCGTTTGCCAAATTGCAGCGTTATCGCTGTTGAGTTCAGCCGCCGCAAGCCATGACGCGTCGCCGTACAGCCCGATAAATCCACATGATTTAAGTGCTTTTAGCTGCGCGTACTCATTCGCTTGCGTGTTGAAGTCGGTAAAAAAGAAGGTTGAGTTCACGTTAACAGTGCTGGCTTGGATTTGGTGTAGCGTAGCGCGATGAAAACTAATTCGATATTCGCGCGACCAAAAGCGTCGCTATGCATCAAATCAATTGTCACCTTCGTTGGGCTGTGCGTGTTCGCCAGTACTGGGGCGAAAGATTTTGATCTGCCTGATTTCGGCCGCTCGGCCAACGCTGGTGTTAGCGAGTTGGATGAATATTATTACGGCTTGTCAGTATTGCGAGAAATGCGCAATTCAGGCGTGTTGGTAGAGGACCCACAAGTGGATGAATACCTCCGAACTTTGGGCACGCGCCTGTCGGAGGCGAGTCCAGCGCCTGATCAAAACTTTACTTATGTGATGATCAATGATGAAGAATTTAACGCTTTTGCCGTGCCGGGTGGCCTGATCGCAGTGCACACTGGTTTGCTGATGCGTGCTGGCAACGAAAGTGAGCTGGCAGCGGTGTTAGCGCATGAAACCGCGCATGTCACGCAAAAGCATGTCGTTCGAGCACTTGAACGCTCCAAAAAGGCAAGTTTGCCGGTGATGTTGGGCACGCTTGCCGTTGCCGCCGCCGCCGCCTCACAAAGCGACAATAACGGCCCAAACATTCGGAACCCAGAGACTATCGATCCGGTGCAGGCGGTATTGCTGGGTGGCAGCGCGCTGATGCAGCAGTTGCAAATAAATTTCACCCGTGACAATGAATTTGAAGCCGACCGCATTGGCATTCAGACGTTGAAAAAAGCCGGTTTTGACATCACCGCGATGAGCGGCATGTTCGCGCGTATGCAGGCGACTTTTAGGTCCAGCGGCGGCTCGCAAGTGCCGCAATATCTGCAAACACACCCGATTTCGGTCACGCGTATTGCGGAAGCAAAATCGCGCGCAGCGCAGTTGTTAGAACAGCCCGTAGTGCAGCGCGATTTAGTATTTCAACTGATGCGTGAACGGGTCAGAGTGATCAAATCTAGCGACACCACGCTGTTAAAGCGCTATTACCTGGATGCCATTAGCGCCCGTGGCGCAAGCAGTGCGCCGATCAATTACGGTTTTGCCTTGGCCAGTGCGCGTGCTGGGGATATCAAACGCGCCAAGGAACTCGCGGCGTTGCTGCCGGACGCGCCGGAACTTGCGCTGATCCGTGCGTTGTTGAATGCCGAAATTGAAGTGAATGCAAAGAATCAGCCGGCTTGGCGCGCGCAATTTGCCACGCTGATGAAAAATTACCCTAAGCATCGCGTCGTGGGTGCCAGCTATGCTCAGGCACTAATTGATTTGGGTACCAAGCGCGATGCCAGTACCGCATTGGAAATTCTGCGCGAACTTGTCACCGCATTTGATTCGGACCCAGCACTGTTCGAGGCACTAGGCCGGGCGTATCAACTCAGTGGTGACCAAGTTCGCGCCGGTGAGGCTTATGCGCGCGCTACTGCCTTACGTGGCGCGCTAGAAGATGCGTTGAGTCAGCTCAATATGATCGCGCAAGGCCCGTCACTGAGTTACTACGAGCGCGCGCGCATTGACGCGCAAGTGGCCGAACTCACGCCGATTGTGCTCGAGATCAAACGCCGCGATGGCACGGCGAATCAGCGCAACCTTAGTTCGAGCTTTTCTCTGGGATCAGCGCCATTAAATTAGCGACGGCTGCATTTGTCAAAAGTGCATTGCGGTTGTTTCTTAGCGTTGACTCCATTAGTTTTGCTTAAGCATGGCTATGCGCTCAACGTCTACCGATAATTCTGTTACTACACCGCTCAACCGCTGGCCACCCTGGTTGCTGTTGTTCGTTTGGTGGTCGCTGTATGCGCTGGTATATGCCGCGAATATCGTCGGCATGAGCGATCAATCTGGGCAGCAATTGACGTGGCGCAACGCGCTAATTTACAGTTTTGCCGGTTGGCTGACCTGGGTTCCGCTCAGCATGGCGATAATGGCGCTGACGCGACGCTTTCCAATTGTGCGCGAACGCTACGCGCGTGCGATTGCTGTGCACTGCGTTGTTGTTTTATTGGTCGTTGTGCTGCGCGCGGCTTATGTGAGTTTGACTAATCCGTGGCTAGGTTGGTACGGCGCAGAATTTAGTGTGTTGACGTTGTTGCTGGATAGTGTGCGCAACAATTTTCTGACCGCGTGGTTGGTGATCGGCGTTGCACATGCGTGGCTGTTTTCTGAGCGCGCGCATGATCGCGAGGTGTTGATTGCGGCATTGGAAGCGAAATTGGCGCAAGCCAAGTTGGACGCACTTTCTAGTCAATTGAACCCACATTTTCTTTTCAACGCGCTCAATTCTGTGGCAGAACTAGTGCACCATGATAGCGACGCCGCTGATCGTATGTTGGTGTCGCTATCCAATTTGTTGCGGCGCAGTTTGTCAAATCAGGGCGACCATGAGCTGACGCTGGCGCGGGAGTTGGAATTACTCGATCATTACCTGGAGATCGAGAAAGTTCGTTTGGCCGAGCGCTTACAGATCCAAATCAACATTGACGATGCCTGCCGCACTGCCTTGATTCCGCTGCTGGTATTGCAAACGTTGATGGAAAATGCGGTGGTACACGGTGTCGCAAAAATGCCTTTCGGCGGCAAGGTCGACTTACAGGTTAGGCGCGAAGCAGAAGCCCTGGAGCTAATCGTTGCGAACGACTGCAATGACGCGTTATCCGATCCGAAAGCGGCAACGCAGTTACTCAGCATGACGGGTTCGGGGCACGGCTTAGGCTTAAGCAACATCAAACAGCGCCTGCACTATTTGTACGGGCTCCAGGCGCACTTGACGGTTCTGCGTCAGCCAAATCGTTACTGCGTGCGCATTGCCCTGCCTTTCAAATGTGCGCCTCCTGAAGTAGAAGAAGCGCCCGCATGGACGTGACGCCAACAGAGTTGCGGCTGCGGGTGGTGCTTGCCGACGACGAAGCTTTGGCGCGCATGCGTCTAGTCCGATTGCTGCGCGATCAGCCCGACGTCGAGGTGATCGCGCAATGCAGCAGCGGCGCCCAAGTGCTCGATACGCTGGCGCTCGAATCGCAAGCTGAGCGCGGGGTCGATGTCGTCTTTCTGGATATCGCGATGCCCGGGCTAGACGGTTTGACGCTGGCAAGCATGCCGCTAGAGCCGCGCCCGCACATTATTTTTGTCACCGCCTTTGCTGAATTCGCGGCACGTGCGTTCGATCTTGAAGCGTTGGACTATTTGCTCAAGCCGATCACCGCCGCGCGCCTGGCGCAAGCGCTCGCGAAAGTGCGGCGTACACGACAGCTAGTATTGCAGTCAGGCGCTGAGAATTTAATTCCGACGCCTGCACCTTCACCTGTGCCAGTTTATGCTGATCGAATGGCCTTACCCATCGGGCGGCGCATGCAGTTGGTAGAAACCGATCAGATTGATATGGTTTGCGCGCAAGCCAACTACGTTGAAATTCGCGCCAACCGGCGCAGTTTTCTGGTGCGCCGCACGCTTGAAAAATTCATTGTGGCGCTTGATCCGCAAAAATTTATCCGCGTGCATCGCTCTTGCATCGTCCGAATAGCGGCTATTGCAGAGGCGCAATCGCTCGCTTCCGGGCGGTTCATGTTGCGCCTTAAAGACGACACCAAACTCTACGCGGCGCGGCGCTATCGCGAAATAATTCAGGCTAGTCTCGGCCTTTCATGACGAAAAAGCGTGCGTTTACGCAAATATTGGTGCTATTCATCACTTAATTACGAAAAATCACTCAGGTTGTGGCAGCCTTGTTTCCCGTTCAATCTAACCTAAGGTGAATATTCATGGCACGCATGAGCGCTTGCAAAGCATTCCTAATTTGCTTATTGCTGGCAACGTCTGCCGCATCATGGGCGCAAACGGCATATGAAAACTCGATTGAATTTTCAAGCCCGCCGGTCGTAGGTGTGCCCACCACGATAACCCTCAACTACGTCAATGACCTCTGCAATGCCCGGTCTGCAGATGCCCATCTTACAAGCCACAGTCATTTGGTCGTTTTAAATTTTACGCTCGGCAACGCGTGCGCGGCAGTCGTTACCCAACACCGAATTGTGTTGCAACCGACAACGTTTGCATTTGCAGGTAGCCATCAAATCGAAATTGTCGGTAATAACGGCCGACGCTACGGTTCCTATGAATTTAGTGTGCAAGGGCGGGTGGTACCGTTTGTTTTCAACGACCCGAAAAATGAGAAGCCGTATAGCGATTTCGACGTCAGTGGCAGTTGGTACGAGCCCGCAACCAACGGAACCGGTTTGTTTTTGGAGCACAAGAAATTTGAGCAGGTCGATATTGTTTTTGGTAGCTGGCTGAATTACAGCGGGGCAGGCGAGAGCAGTTGGTATTTCCTGAGCGGCGTAAATTGGACGAGTGCGCGCGTAAATAAGGGCGATATTTATAAAACCATGGCTGATCCGGTATTTTGTTTCCTGCCGCCGCCCGGAACCAGCTGCCCCATGCCACTTGCCCCCGCACGCGCCACGGCCGTCAACAAAATCGGCAGCTATGAAATTCGCTTTAGCAGCGCTAGTACGGCCGAATTAGTGCTAACGCTGGCAAGTGGCGAAGCAACGCGAGTAATCAATCTGGAAAAGCTGTAGTACTTGTTCGGAATCCCGATTCGCGCGGCGTGGGGGTTTGGTCCACATCCGCCGCAATTAACGCGATCAGTGCCGTGATCAAACAAACGCTGTATTCCATGCCGCCAACGCCATGTTCACCGACGAACCAGCCATTGGCGGCATGGATCAGCACGATGCCCATCACCGCAATAAAAATAAGCCCAGACGCAAACCAGCGGACGCCAATGCCGAGCGCGATCAGCAAGCCAGCGCTTAGCTCGTAAAGGCTGATCAGCCAAACCAGCGTTGTTGCGAACGGAAACCCTAGGCTAGCTAAGAAGGCGCCGAACTGGGGAATGCTGCCATTGGCGATGCGGGTTGCCGCGTGTGCCATAAAAAGCAGCGGAATGGCCACGCGCAACAACAGCAAGGCGCGCGGCAGTAATAAGGTATTTTTTTGCATAGTCATGGATTTGCTCGCTATTGCGGTGTAGCAATAGCTTAGGGCTGCGTGCGCCGGCTAAAAGATTGGTGGACAGGCGCTCAGCGACAAATTGGCGTGTGTCGTCCCAAATTTTGCTGTACTTCGAGCGCAATTAACCTTGCAGTTCGGCTAAGTCAGCAAAAAATGCCAATGATTGTGGATTGACCAACGCATCAGTATTGCTAACCGTTTGGCCATGAATGACGTTGCGCACCGCGATTTCCGTCAGTTTACCGCTGTGCGTACGCGGAAGTTCGGGCACTTGAATCACCTTTGCCGGTACATGACGTGGCGTGGTGCCGGTGCGGATCGCCGTTTTAATTTTTTGAATGAGTGAATCGTCTAATTGCAATGCATCGCGCAAGCGTACAAACAAAATGACGCGCACATCGTCTTGCCAGTCTTGCCCGACCACCACGCATTCCAATACCTCGTCAATTTTTTCAACTTGACGGTAAATTTCAGCGGTGCCAATGCGTACGCCGCCTGGGTTGAGCGTGGCATCGGAACGTCCGTGAATAATCACGCCGCCGTGCGCTGTGATTTCGGCGTGATCGCCATGGCACCAGACGTTTGGGAATTTATTGAAATACGAGGCCTGGTATTTTTCGCCGTTTGCATCATTCCAAAAACAAATAGGCATGGATGGGAATGCGCGTGTGCAGCTAAGTTCGCCTTTTTTCGCGATGACCGCAGTTCCGTTTTCATCCAGTACTTCCACTTTCATGCCCAGGCCACGACATTGCATCTCACCGCGATACACCGGCAACATAGGATTACCCAGCGCAAAGCACGAGACAATATCGGTGCCGCCGGAAATTGAAGCAAGCAACATATTTGCTTTCACATCGCGATAAACGTACTCGAAACTCGCGTCACTCAGCGGCGATCCGGTCGATAACATAGTACGCAACGCGCTGAGTTTGTGAGTTTGCAGTGGCTTCATGCCTGCTTTTTCACTGGCAGAAATCCATTTTGCGCTGGTGCCAAATACGCTGATCTTTTCACTTTCGACCAAATCCCAAAGCGCTGCAGGCGTTGGAAACGAAGGAGAGCCATCAAACAGCACTACGGTCGCACCGACTGCCAGCGTCGATGCCATCCAGTTCCACATCATCCAGCCGCAGGTGGTGTAGTAAAAAAGGTGATCGTCGCGTTTGACGTCGGTGTGTAACACCAGCTCTTTCAAGTGCTGTATCAGCGTACCGCCGGCGCTATGGACGATGCATTTGGGCACGCCTGTGGTGCCAGAGCTATACATAATGTAAAGCGGGTGCGCGAACTGCGCAGCAAAATAGAGGGTGGGTGCCGCTGGCTCGGCTTTCAAAGCATCGCTAAATAGAATGGCGTTTGGCAAATCAGTCAAATCCGGGTGCTCAAGCAAATAGCCAACGACAATCACGCGACTGACACTAGTCAGGTTTGGCAACGCCTCGCGCATTTTGTCCAGACTATTTAAAACTTTGTCGCCGTAGCGATAACCATCTGAGCAAATCAATACTTTGGGCGTAATTTGGCCAAAGCGATCTAGCACGCCGCTGACGCCAAAGTCAGGCGAGCAGCTGGAAAATACCGCACCCAATGCGCTAGCGGCCAACATGGCAATCACGGTTTCGCCAATATTGGGCATGAATGCGGCGACCCGATCGCCGGGTACGACGCCGCAGCTGCGCAAATATTGCGCTAAGGCCGCAACGTCGTTATTTAGTTGAGCGTAGGTCCAAACTTTGCGTGCGCTGGTTTCATCCCGTGCGACGATGGCAACGCGGTCATCGTTGAAGCGCAACAGATTTTGCGCAAAATTAAGTTTGACGCCGTTAAACCAACGCGCACCCGGCATGCGGCTGGCATCGTCGACCACAGGATCCAGCTCCCCACTTGCGCGGATGCCACAAAATTCCCAAACGCTACGCCAGAAATCCTCGGTGCGCTGGACGCTGAAATCATGCAGTTCCGGATAGCTAAGCAGCGAAATGTTAAAGCGTTCATTGACGAAGCGCACAAAGCGCATCATGTTTGAATCCGCGATTCGTTCCTCAGATGGCTGCCAAAGTGGAATTTGCTCAGTCATATACCCGCTCCGTGAAAGTGCTTTCCAATTGATCTGTTTGCCCACCCATTCCAACGCAAACAAATTTAAGGCAGACAAATCAGCATCGCAATTGCGGGCGTCGAGCCCGCAATATTTGCGATTCGTGCGCAAACATTAGCCTAAGTTTTCCCGTGCGGCTATGCGGCTAAAGTACAGCCTACCGATGCCGCTGCTAAGGGGTCATCAGGCTATTCAAACCCATCAACTAGAAATTTGTCTAAAAAGATTCCCGCTTGGCGTGCAATTACGGCGGTATTCATTTTTAGAATGCCGCCCGCTAGCGCTCTAGCGCCGGTCATGTTTTCAGGTAAGTCGGTCGATTGGTGATAATGCGGGTAAATTCCGGCGCCGTTTTCCCAGGTGAAAGCCGTGGGTACGCCGGCTTGCAAAAAATAGATGTGATCAGAGCCACCATTAGGGTTGGTGCTGGTAATAATGTTCAACTCCGGCGCGTAGGTGGCGGCGGCATTGGAAAGCTCGGTGATCAGGTTTTGATGCACAGCGGTACTTTCAATACGCGCGGTATTCGTACCGGTCGCGTCAAAGCCGATCATGTCTAAATTGAGCATCAGCTTGACCTTGCTGATTTCGCCCGAGGCGCTCAGCGCTTCGACGTAGCGGCGGCTGCCCACTAAACCTTGTTCTTCACCGGAAAAACACATAAACAAAATCGAGCGGTCGGTTTGTATATTGGCAAATACATTCGCCAACTCAATGACGCCCGCACAGCCTGAGGCGTTATCGTTAGCGCCGGGCTGTGGGTTGATCGCACCGTCGCAGCGCGAAGGATTGCGCGAGTCATAGTGCGCGCCGATAACAATCCATTCGTTCGGTAAGCTGCCACCCGTTTTTTCGCCAATTATATTTGGCAAATTGACCGGCGCTGGTGTCGGCATACAGCCGCTAACGTTGGCAAGCTGATAGTTAAAGTCTGAAGGTGCTAGGCCTTGCTCGATAAAGCGTTGGCGAATCCAATCGCGCGCGGTAAACAAACCGGCACTAAAACTATTGCGATTGAATGTGGACAAATCACTCATCGTTTGAAACCAGCGATTCGCGTCGACGCGTGCAACCATTTGCGCAATTTCGCTTGCGATCGGTTCGACGGCGGCTATGTTTTCCTCATTGCTGCGCGCGCGGGCAACGATGCGATTCAACGGCAATTTCGCAAGGCTAGGGTCACGTAAAACTTGCATTGTATTTAATGCTGCCGGTTGGCGAATCAAATCATAGCCGCCGACCGTTGCCCAAATACGGTGCGTCGGAAAACTCGGAAAACTCGCTGCCCCGCAAACATGTCCGAGGATGATCAGTTCGTCCGGCGATGCGTAGCCCGGCCCCAAGCGCGCGCCGTGCAAATTGGCAAAAGTGCTAAGCGATGCCGCGTCCACGCCGAGCAATAGTTCGCTGCCAAACTCGACCGCCCAAATGATGCCACTGCGTGCTTTGAGCTGGGACAGCTCGGCCGCGCCCTTTTGATTAATATCAACGATAACCGTGGCTGCTGACTGCGCATTAACGAAATTTGCGAGACCTAATAACATAGTTACAAGCAGCGAGCGAAGCATTGTTGCACAAACACGATTTGCCATAATTCCATCCGTTGAAGCTCAAAAACGCCCTGTTTGAAAGCGTTGCCATGCGATATCGCCAGTCAAGTAGTCAAGTTGCCGCAGAATTTTGTAACTCTACACGCAAAGGCTTTCATAAAAATGCGCTGTGTGCTTTGGTTTGGTCGCATTTTACAAATGCAGGCGCAAACTGGAACGGTATTCAAATACGCATTCCAATCAAAGGCCATCCTCATGAAAGCCAGCTTCAAAATCGCCTTATTTGCCTCATGCTTATTTTTGATTTTCGGCCGAACTGTGGCGGCTAAACCGACCCAAGTGGACTACAACGCACTCGCCGGCAAAAGCGTCAACACCGCGTTTTTCACCAGCTTAATGGGTTGGCATGCCGTGGATTCCACCAGCGCGTATGGGCCGACGCAAATAGTCGTGCAGACCGGCATGAAAAACGCGTATTTGTTGACGCTTTATTCGGAGTGCCGCGATTTGGATTTCAGCGTGCAAATCGCGCTGACCAGTTCTGGCCATCGGCTTAGTGCTGGCTTCGACAAAATTCTAATCCCGAACCGCCAATCATGCCGCATCAAAACGATTCAGCCGATTGACGTCAAAGCGATGCGCGCGGCTGAAAAGGCAGCGCGCTTGGCGAATAAGCGGACTTAAGTTCTGACTCTTGGGGGCGCGATCCCCTAACTGTCTTTGCCACGCTGCTCCAACAAACGCCTCTCCAAATAATGGATATTGAAACCGCCCAGCTGAAAAATCTGATCAATCATATTTTTCTGCTGCAGTGCGATATTGGTTTTAATCCCTTCGACGACCAGCTCACCTAAAGCCACGCGCATTCGCGCAATTGCAGCGGTGCGGTTTGGCCCATGCGCGATTACTTTTCCGATCATTGCGTCGTAATTCGGCGGTACCGCATAACCATCGTAAATATGCGTGTCTAGGCGAATTCCAGGGCCACCGGGCGGATGGAAACGTTTGATCACGCCAGGGCTTGGGATGAAGGTGTCAGGATCTTCAGCATTAATTCGGCACTCAATCGCATGCCCAGTCCAGCGCACATCGGACTGCTTGATGCGCAGCTTTTCCCCGGCGGCAACGCGCAGTTGCTCGGTAATCAAATCAATGCCAGTTACCATTTCTGTTACTGGATGTTCGACCTGAATCCGGGTATTCATCTCGATGAAATAAAAGCGCCCACGCTCGTAAAGAAACTCAAACGTACCCACGCCGCGATAGTTAATGCGGTGGCAGGCATCAACACATACTTTGCCAATTTGCTCGCGTTCCTCGGCGGAAATTCCCACCGCCGGACATTCCTCAACAACTTTTTGATGGCGCCGCTGCAGGCTGCAATCGCGTTCGCCCAAATGGATCGCATTGCCGTGTTGGTCGGCCAGCACTTGAATTTCAATGTGACGCGGATTTTCTAGATATTTTTCTAGATATACCTCGTCATTGGAAAAGGCCGCTTTTGCTTCCGCCTTGGTCATCGTAATCGCCGCCATTAGCGCCATTTCGGTATGCACCACGCGCATGCCTTTACCGCCACCACCGCCGGAGGCTTTGATAATTACCGGATAACCGATTTCTTTGGCGATTTTTGCGTTTTTATTGAAGTCATCACCGAGCGCGCCACCGGAACCTGGAACGCACGGAACGCCCGCTTCTTTCATCGCGCGAATCGCGCTGACTTTGTCACCCATCAGCCGGATTGTTTCCGCGCGCGGGCCGATAAAGATAAAGCCCGACTTTTCCACGCGTTCGGCGAAATCGGCGTTTTCTGCCAGAAAGCCATACCCCGGATGGATTGCCTGCGCGTCGGTCACTTCTGCAGCCGCGATAATTGCGGCCATATTTAAATAGCTGTGCGCGGCTGCCGCTGGCCCGATGCAAACCGACTCGTCCGCCATCGCGACATGTTTTAAGTTCTTATCCACCGTTGAGTGCACTGCGACAGTGCGAATTCCCAACGCCTGGGCGGCGCGTACGATACGCAACGCTATTTCGCCACGGTTGGCGATCACTATTTTTTCAAGCATAAATAATCCGTTTACGCCGCATCAAAGCGGCTTTTGAAAAACGCCTAACATGGATTTAGCAAGCACAGGCATTCGACCAAGCCGCTCAAAGGTTTTCAACGTTAGGCCTTGTGCGGCAAACAGCTGCGACAAAGTGGCCCGCGAGAAAAACTTAATGTGTCCATGGTGCCATAGTGGGTCGTGATGCGAGTCCCATTTACCCGCAATTGCTATCGCCAAATTTTTTAGATATCCATGATAAGGCGTTGAAATTAATGCAACTCCGCCCGGTTTCAAAACTTCAAAACAACGTTGAGCAAACAAATGAGGGTCGTAAAGGTGCTCAACCACTTCAACACTGACGACCGCATCGAATTGTTTAAATCGAGCTGCTAAATCTTCATACACGCTACAAACTTCAATTCGCGCACCGGGACACAACGATCTTGCTAATGCCACGCCAGACTCTGACGACTCAATCGCGGTGACATCATAGCCTTTGGCCATTAACCGTTTGACGGTATGCCCATTGCCACACCCTAATTCAAAAACGGTTTTCGCCTGTGTTTTCGCTAACCAATTCTCGATGCGATTATAGATGTAGCTGTCGTCCCAGGTGGGCGCGAGAGAAGAATAGCCATAGTCCTCGGTCATGCGTTACTCAATCACCATCAGCGGCTGATCAAATTCAACCGGCGCACCGTTTTCGACCAAAATTTTAATGATCGTGCCCGCGAACTCACTCTCAATTGGGTTGAACATTTTCATCGCTTCCACGATGCCCAATGTGTCGCCGACTTTGACCACTTGGCCTACTTTCGCAAGCGCCGGTTGCCCTGGTGTTTGACTGGTGTAAAACGTGCCCACCATCGGGCTGCGCAAGGTTTGCCCTTGTGCGCGCTCAGCAACTGGCGCGGCCGTTACTTCAGTGGCAATTGGTGCTGCTGAAGCTGCTGTCTGCACTTGCGGCTGCGATTGCGGCGCCTGCATCGCATAATTTTGCAGCATCTGCGGCATCATCATCCCCGGCATCGGCGTCATTTGCCGACTCAAACGCACGCTTTCCTCACCTTCTTTAATTTCAATTTCTGAAAGATTGCTTTCTTCTAGCATCTCGATCAATTTTTTAATTTTGCGCAGATCCATGGCCAACTACTTTTCCCCTTGCAGGCGTTGAATGGCGGCATCAAGCGCAAGCACATAAGAGTGCGCACCGAAGCCGGTAATGACGCCAACAGCGGCGTCGGATAGATAAGAATGGCGGCGAAACGGCTCGCGCGCATGTACGTTACTCAGATGCAGCTCAATAAATGGAATCGCAACGCCTAAAAGTGCGTCCCGCAGCGCTACGCTTGTGTGCGTCAAACCACCGGGATTGATCAGAATGAAATCGACATTACCGCGCGCGGCGTGAATCGCGTCAATTAGCACGTGCTCCGCATTGGACTGCAAACTGGATAGAGCAACGCCAAAGTTCGTTGCGCGCGTGCTCAAATTTTCGACAATCATTGCTAACGTAGTGGATCCATAAACAGCAGGCTCGCGCGAGCCAAGCAGGTTTAAATTAGGGCCATTGAGTAACAATAATTTGTGTTTAGGCTGCGACAAACGTACTTCATCCGAATTTCACTAGCATTCGAGTTTGGGGAAGGCGTGCTGATTTGTCCAGTGTTGCGGTCAGAACCAAGGTTAATCGACGCAGTTCGGCTAACAATCGCAGGAGTTCGGCAAAACGTGGAAGCGGTGGTAGTGTCTGCTTTAGTTATAAATTGACCTTTGACAGCGCTTCGTACGGACTGTACAGTTTGTTTATGAAGCCATCAATCCAAATAGCCTCAAAAGGTGCTGAAGAAGCAAGGCAAAATTTGCCTGCAATTTTGGCGGCAGCTGCAGCGGGACAAACGACGTTTATTACTCGTCATGGTCGTCAAATAGCCGCCGTTGTGCCAGTAGCATCGCTCAAGCCAGTTAGCCCGGTTTCGCTACTCACGATTGCTGGAACGGGCGCTGGTCTGTGGGGCAAGCAAAGTAGCAAAGTGATCGACGAGTTACGTAACGAATGGAGTTAATAGACGCGGTTCAATTGCCGACGGGCGCTGTGCTAGTCGTCGATAGTGCGCCGATCATTTACACGCTAGAAGGCAGCGAGTTTGCAGCAAAGTTTGAGCCGCTTTTCCAAAGGCATGCGCGTGGTGAGCTTATTCTCGCAATCACGACAATAACGATTGCAGAAGTGTTAACCGGCCCACTCAGGGCGGGTGAGGAAGCACTCGCCAAGCGTTATCGCGCGATTCTAGAGGCGTGGCAGGTCATTAATCTCAATGGCGACATTGCCGAAAGTGCGGCACGCTTACGCGCAAAGTACAGATTGAAATTGCCCGATGCAGTTCAGCTCGCCAGTGCCATCGCAATCAACGCCTATGCCCTGGTGACCCATGATCGTGATTTTACAAAAGTCAGCGGAATGCGGATTTTGTCCTAATGAAAAAAATCCCGACTTGCGCCGGGACTTTTGTATTTCATAGCTTAGATTTTGCCAATTAGGCAGCCAACAACAGGCCGTTCAGGCGCTTTACAAACCCACTTGGGTCTTCCAATTGCCCGCCTTCACTCAACACCGCTTGCTCGAACAACAAATTCGCTAAATCATCAAATTTGTCGGCGTCAACGGTTTCAGCCAGTTTTTTCACCAACGGATGACTCGCATTGACTTCTAGCGCCGCTTTGCCACTGTGTACTGGTTGGCCAGCGGCCTTAAGTACGCGTTGCAAATGCAGCGCTTGTTCGTACTGATCCACCACTAAACACGCTGCAGATTCGCTCAAACGTTTAGAACCCCGCACGATTTTGACTTTATCGCCCAAGGCTTTAGTAATGCGTTCGGTCAAATCACTCGCCAAAGTGGCGTGCGTTGCCTCGGCCACACCGTCGGGTGTGGCGATATTCGCGAGATCAATTTCGCCTTTTGCCACGCTCAATACTTTCTTGCCAGCGTATTCGTTTAGATAGCCCATTACCCATTCGTCAATGCGCTCGTGCATCAGCAATACTTCGACACCTTTGGCCTTCAACGCTTCTAAATGCGGCGAATTTTTTGCGGCTAACAGTGATTCTGCGGTGATGTAATAGATCGCTTCCTGGCCAACTTTCATGCGCGCAATATAACTATCAAAGCTAGTCATATCGTCGGAGTTGGTACTAGCAAAACGCATGAGCTTAGCGATGCGTTCGCGGTTGGCATAATCTTCCGACAAGCCTTCTTTCAACACCCCGCCAAAGTGTTTGAAGAACTCCAAATACTTCGTGCTGTCTTCGTCGGTCGCCAATTTGTCCATCATATCCAGCACGCGTTTAACGCAGCTGGCGCGGATGGCTTGGGTCAGCTTATTGTCTTGCAACAATTCGCGGCTGACATTCAACGGTAAGTCATCCGAGTCCACCACGCCACGTACAAAGCGCAGATAGCTAGGCAGCAGCTGCTCGGCAGCATCCATAATAAAGACGCGCTTGACGTAAAGCTTCAAGCCACGACGTTCGTCGCGGTTGCCAAACATCATATCCATCGGCGGCTTGGAGGGCAGATACAGCAAGCTGGTGTAGCTTTGCGCGCCTTCCACTTTGTTGTGTGCCCAGCTCAGTGCATCGCCTGCACCATGCTCTAGGCTGCCAAAAAAGCTTTGATAGTCCTCGTCTTTTAGCTCAGATTTCGGGCGGGTCCAAAGCGCACTGGCTTTGTTGACCGCGCTGAAAGCAAAGGTCTCTGGCTTCGGCTCCGCATTTTCGTCTGCTTCGTCTGCGTCTGTATGCGAATCAACCGCTTTTTTCAGCTTGATCGGGAAAGCGATGTGGTCAGAGTACTTGCCAACTAAACTCTCCAAACGCCAAGTTCGGGCGAATTCTTCCTCGCCCTCTTTTAGCGTGAGCACAATTTCGGTACCGCGGCTGGCGGCGTTTGCGGGCTGCACGGAATATTCGCCGGTGCCCTCGCTGGTCCAAGTCCAAGATTCATCTGAACCCGCCTTGCGCGAGGTCACGCTCATGGATTTCGCAACAATAAAGCCAGAGTAAAAGCCCACACCAAACTGACCAATCAAATTC
>JAYVAQ010000615.1:0-2116 GCA_043750875.1 Rhodanobacteraceae bacterium | reverse complement strand
CGGGTGATTTCGGGCTTACCTTAGGGCGTAGTCAAATTTCAAAATTGGTCGCCTGGGCGGGCGATAGCCTCTACAGCCACGCATTTATTATTTTTGATCAAAATCAACTGATTGAGGCAGCGCCTGGAGGCGTGCGCTTGGTGCAAATCGCGCAGCGAATGCGCGAGCCGAGTCTAATGCTATTTGACGTCTATCGAGCTAGTAATGCCGCTGGTGAATCCTTTAGCGCCACAGAAATTGCTGCAATTCAAGCAAAAGCACGCGAATACATTGGTCGTGGCTACCCGCTTAATGAGTTGCTGCAGCTAGGACTAATGAGCGCGTTGCGCAACAAGATTCCGAACTCTGAAGCTATACGCTGGATATTGCGAATTGCGATGGATGCATTGATTCACGATGACCCAAAAGAGATGGTTTGCAGCGAACTCATCTTTCGCATCCTGCGCGAAGCGAACGTGCAACCCAAAGGCAAGCTTGAACCCACCATTATTAACCCTGTTCGATCGCATGCAGCAATGCCACCGATTGACTTGGCTGAACTCATTCGCGAAATAGAGCGAATGTTTCCGAAGCCGCGCGGAGGCACTGAGATTGAATCCGCTGCCTACGCGGCGTTTAGCAATAAAGCCGCGCCAAGCGAAGCTGAACTGGCAGAAAAGGCAAGCCTAATTCGCGCTAAATACGCACAGCCTGAACTTAAAGCCGGAGTATTCGTGGTGCCAAATCCAAATCCTAAAACCATCTTCCCAGCGGATTTGGAACGTTCACCAAGCGCACGTTTTTTGGCTCGGATGCGGTTGAGCAGGGATTGAGGGGGCGCCATAATATGACTTTAAGCAGGCGTAACAGAGTTAGGGTATGGGTTAACTTTTGTTTTGCCCGCCCCTAAAGCTACACTTCCTCTTTAACGATTATTTAAGGATTCCACATGCGCCGTTTAGCGATTGCTGTTGCCTGTTTGTTTGCACTGCCCACCGCGTTTGCGGCTGCGCCTATTGATTACGCGCCTTCGGATACGCCGTATTTATTGGCAAATTTGGCCCCGATGCCGCCCGCTGCGCAGGAGCGCATGCAGCGTTACAGCGGTCAAATCATTGAGATTTTTAAGTCGGGTGCGAAGCAAGGGGTACTTAAAGGACTTTCTGCTGGCGAAACTGAAACGGCAGAATCCGCTGAAAAGCGCGCTGAGGTGGAGCAAGTGTTCAGCTTTTTCGCGGAACTTGGCTCGATCTACACTAACGACGAAGCTGCATTGAAAGCAGGATTTAAACCTCAGGCACAATTTGCGATTTATGGCGTAGGTCTAGTGCCGGTCATGCGGTGGCAAATTTCCGATGCAAGCAAAGCGCGCATAACAGTTACTAATGCTTTGAACAAAATTATTGATTTCAGCAAAAAAGCCAATGCGAAATTGCCTGCTAAAAAACGTGAGGCAGAGTTCAGCTATGCGCGCAGCGCGCTGCGGGGCGGCGAGATTTTTCGGCTTGGTACAGAAAAAATACAGCCGATCATTGTGATCGAGGGCGATCAAATGGTGGTTAGCTTGCTACCGTTAAATGCAAAAGCAGAGCTGTTGAAAATGGTGGCTCCCGCCACCGCAAGTAATTCCAAAGCGGTTAGCGCTAAGCTGTCGCTAATCCAGCAGCAGTATGGCCTGGGTAGTTTTGCGCTGGGCTATATGGACTTTGCGCCGCTGTCTAATGTGGTTATGGGCAAGCCCAATAAGCTGGAAGCAGCGCTTTGGGCGGCGAGCCATGACGAAAAATTGCCAATGCCCACGGCGGCGTGCAAAAGCGAAATGTTGGGCATTATCAGCCACATGCCCCGTGCAGTGATGGGCTACACCACGATGTCAGGCACGGAAATGTCGGCGAAAATGGTGTTGGAAATTGCGCCCGAAATCTCGACCCAGCTGGCAGGCACGGTTGTGCCGATGCCGGCGTATGGCAAAGGCTCTGCTTTTAAGATGGGTTTCTCGACGGACCCGTTAAAAATGATGAATGTGATGCGTGTGCAAGCGGACAAAGTGATCGCAAAACCATATACCTGTCCGGACCTACTGAGCTGGAATGAAAGCGCCGCGAAGGTCAAAGAAAATCTTGCGAACCCAATGTTG
>JAYVAQ010000614.1:0-7673 GCA_043750875.1 Rhodanobacteraceae bacterium | reverse complement strand
ATCCACGCCTCGTTGAAGCTTGCCTAGCCGAGCGATACAGATTCGTCGTGCATACCTGCTACTGATGCGACTTTGATTTATGAGGAGGCGAATCAGATTCGTCGTGCATACCTGCTACTGATGCGACTTTGTTTTATGAAGAGCCTAACCGTTGAAATTTCGCCGCGCACCCAATGCAACTAGACCCAGCATCAACACAAGCGTGCCAAAAATGCTGAGTGTGGGCACTTGCACCGGTACGCCAACGCCGACGGTTACATTAGCCATGTTGTCAAGCTTGCTGCAATCGACGCCATCAGTACGAACGCTGGCGCTGTTGCCAACCGTTGTAGCGCTGCCAACGAAGGTGTAATTGCTGGTGTAGGTGCGCACATCACCTGGATTGAGCGTTCCCAGGCTGCACGGAAGCGCGGTGCACGCCCCGGTGACTGAAACGAGCGTCAAATTGGCGACAGCGGGTTCAAGCACCTGAACATTTGTCGCGACGCTGGTGCCGGTATTGCGCACCACGCTGGTGATACTGAAAATATTGCCAGCGATGGCGTTACTCGCACTACGCGTGATGCTAACGCTGGCGCGCGGGCCGTATTCCAAATCACTCCAACGCGCATCAAAAGTCGAACCAAAGTTGTAGTTTTCGACAGTCAGTGAGCGTAAGCGCGTGGGTGGGCCTTGACTGGGATCAATCGGGATGAGGCTGGTGTCGGTATAAACCAAGTTACCGTTGAGGAAATACTCCAGCGTCGTGCCAGTGAAGCTGACACACATATCGTTCCACGCGTCTGACAAGAACGGTGTGGTTAGATTGATCCAGCCATCGGCGATGCCCTTCTTCAAAATTCGAATGCGTGGCGGGCCACCGCCGACAAGTTGATCGGTGATTTGTGCACTAGAAAAACCAATCGCGCCGTAATACAGGCACTCGTCATTGCCAGCTGGGCAAAAACCGTCGTCTGCTAAGGGTGTGTATTGCAATAACAGTTCGCTGCGCCGGTTTAATGCTGGATCTGCGATGTTTGACGTGTTCCAACTGGCCGGGATATACAGGCTGCCCGCCACCGTAACGCCTGCACCTTGGACGCTTGGAAAGCTGATCTCACGGCCCTGGATATTGTAAAAATTGCCGGCAAAAGCCGGTGGGCGCGTTGTTGGCCCATCCAATGCATCGACGCCAATATTCAAGACGTCAAAGCGGCCAAATGAATTTGCCGTGGTGCTCCACACTCTAGGTGGGAAGCGCGAAAGACTCCATGCGCTGGGGGCCAGAGTACCCGCGTTGATGGGATGCGCTGGGAAACGTGTCGCGAAGGCATTGGGTGCACACAAAAAGGCGATACTCAAAATCAACATCCAAGTGGGTACACGCGGTGATGGACTCGACATAACTGGCTCCAAATTGTGGATTGAGTGCACAGTCTAAGCGTTAGCGCGTTGATTGCGCAGGATTTTTTTCTCAACCTTGGGTGCGCTAAGCGCTTGTGTGGCACAAATTTCGCTGCCCATCACCCTTTTATTGCGTATGAAAGTGGCATGAGCAAAATAAAAAGCTGTGGCACACTCGCAGCTTGGCTTTAGAACAAAAGGTGTTTATGAGCGGCATCGGCCCAAACTCAACAACCACTGCCAGCGGCGCAAATTTGTCTGGCTTCACCGGCATACTTCGGCGCTTAGTCGCTGAAGGGTCACTCAATGAAGTTGACGCAAAGCGCGCGCTGGATGCGACGTTAAAAGTAAAGCAATCCGTCGCCACGTATTTAGTCGACAACGGCATCTGCGATCCAAAATTGGTTGCCCTAGCGTCTTCGGCTGAATTCGGCGTGCCGCTTTTTGATCCGCTTTCGCTGGATTTGGCGCAAACAGCGATCAATCTTGTTGATGCGAAATTGATTGAAAAGCACCGCGCCTTCCCGCTTTTCAAACGCGGAAATCGTTTGTTTGTGGGGCTTTCTGACCCGACCAACTTTCGTGCGTTAGAAGAAATCAAGTTCCAGTCAAATTTGATTGTCGAGCCGATTTTGATCAACGATGACCAGCTCACCCGCGCCATTGAATTGGCGCAGGCGGCTTCGT
This sequence comes from Rhodanobacteraceae bacterium, assembly GCA_043750875.1. Taxonomy (GTDB): domain Bacteria; phylum Pseudomonadota; class Gammaproteobacteria; order Xanthomonadales; family SZUA-5; genus JANNYA01. The sequence continues at coordinate 5,603 of JAYVAQ010000614.1, read as the reverse complement.
CCACCACGATCGATGGTATGGATGACGCCGAAGGCATGGAAAACCTGGAGCTGGGCGATACCGACGACGGTGATGCAGCACCTGGTTCTGGGCATGACGCCAGCGGTGCTGACGACACGCCCGTGGTGCGTTTCATTAACAAAGTGCTAGTCGATGCAATTAAAAAGGGTGCGTCGGATATTCACTTTGAACCCTACGAGCTTAATTACCGCGTGCGTTTGCGCATTGACGGTATTTTGCGCGCGGTTGCCGCACCGCCCATTAAGCTCGCCGGCCGCATTTCTGCGCGTATTAAGGTGATGGCGAGCTTGGATATTGCCGAGCGCCGGGTGCCGCAAGATGGTCGAATTAAGCTCAACTTGAGCAAAACCAAGAGCATGGATTTTCGCGTCAGTACCTGCCCGACATTATTCGGTGAAAAGGTGGTGATGCGTATTTTGGACGCCTCGGCGGCCAAAATGGGGATTGATAAACTAGGCTATGAGGACGAGCAGAAAAAGCTATTTTTAGACGCAATTGATAAGCCCTACGGCATGGTCCTAGTTACCGGCCCCACCGGCTCGGGTAAAACCGTATCGCTCTACACCGCGCTTAATATTCTAAATACCGAAGGCAGAAATATCTCCACGGCGGAAGATCCGGTTGAAATTCGTGTGTCTGGTATCAATCAAGTGCAGCAAAACATTCGCGCGGGCATGACCTTTGGTGCGGCGCTTCGATCATTTTTGCGGCAAGATCCCGACGTGATCATGGTCGGCGAAATCCGCGATTTGGAAACTGCGGAAATTGCGGTCAAAGCCGCGCAAACCGGCCACATGGTGCTCTCGACTTTGCACACCAATGATGCCCCACAAACAATTTCCCGACTGATGAATATGGGTATCGCGCCCTTCAACATTATTAGTTCGGTGACGCTGGTGATCGCGCAACGATTGGCGCGACGCTTACACGACTGCAAAAGGCCGCAAACATTGCCAGCAAATGCGCTGATTGCCGAAGGCTACACTGAGGATGACATCAAGTCAGGCATGCAGTTGTTTGAAGCCGTTGGCTGCAGCGGCTGTAGCGATGGCTATAAAGGCCGACTAGGGATCTATCAAGTGATGCCGATCAACGAGGCGATTGCGAAAATCATTTTGGCGGGTGGCAACAGCCTACAAATTGCTGAAGAAGCACGCCGTCAAGGCATCAACGACTTGCGCCGCTCAGCCTTGGTCAAGGCGAAAAATGGCTTCACCAGTTTGGCGGAAATTAATCGGGTGACCAAGGATTAATAGCGGCACTCAACCGCGTTGGCAATCGCAGTTGAGCCGCCTTTGGCAGATAGCTTAAGCCAAAAAAAGCGCTACGTCGCGTCGATTTGTTTTTCCGGCGCCGCATTTGCAAACTCCGGCAAGGTCATCGCATGGTTGTAAATGGCCATGATGCGCGGGTAAGCCGCCATATCCATTTGCCAACGCAGCGCGTTATAGACTTGCGGAATCAGGCAGCAGTCGGCCATGGTGGGATCATCGCCTTCACAAAACGAACCTGTGGAGGGATTGTCGAATAGCACTTCCAAGGCATCAAAGCCTTCCTTCATCCAGTGCAGCATCCATGTTTTTTTGGCGGCTTCATCGAACTGGTGGTGCTTGCCTAAATAATTGAGCACACGTAACACATTGATCGGTGCGATATCGCTAGCGATCAAATGCGAAATCGCCCGGATGCGGGCGCGATCACGTTTGGGGCCAGCCAGCAGCGGATAGCCGCCTTCATAATTTTCTTCTAGCCATTCCAGAATTGCCAAAGATTGACGCATCACGCGTTCGCCATGCATCAACACCGGCACCATGTGCTGTGGATTGCGTGCGTCGAACTCCGAGCTGGCTTGCTCGCCAGCAACCAAATTGACCGGGATAATTTCGTAGTGCAAGCCCTTCAAATTTAAGGCTATCCGAACCCGGTAACTCGCGCTAGAGCGCCAGTAGCTGTAAAGCTTTAAGCTCGTACTCATCACCCACTCCTGTGGTTTGCAGTGGCGCTATTTCAGCACAAAATATTCATTTTGTGGATGGTTTATTAACCCATTTACTGCGCCGCTTTCTTCAGCGCGGTGCGTACGCCGTCGGTAAGTTCTTGTAAGGCATACAGCAGTGCAGTCAGCACGAACGCCGGTACGATCAAGGTCCAGGGCGCATATTCTCGATCTTGCATGCCTTCGCTAAGTAGACTGCCCAAACTGCCTTGCGCTTGCGCCGGGCTGACGCCCAAAAAACTTAAGAATGACTCCATCAATACCGCGCTCGGCAGCGCCAAAGTCAACGCGAGCAGCGCAAACGGCAGTAAGTTCGGTAACAGGTGCACGAATAAGCGCCGCGTTGCCGTTAAGCCCAGCACCTCGGCGGCGCGCATATAGCCGCGCTCACTCAACGCGGAAGCCTCCAACTTGACCACGCGTGCAACGTCCAGCCAGCCATAGCTTGCCAAAAGCAATACCAATAAGCCCAAGCTAGGCGTAAAAAGCGTCAGAACAAAAATGACCACCAACAAAAAAGGCAGCGTGGCGCACAGATCCACCACACGCATCATCACTTCGCTAAGTGTGCCGCCGACAAAGCCCGCAAGCGCGCCGTAAAGCGTGCCCAAAACCAGCGCAATCAACGTCGCAGAAACCCCAACCGCCAAGCTTAGGCGCCCGCCGGCCGCGGTGCGAACGTATAAATCACGACCGATGGCGTCGGTGCCAAAATAGTGCCCTGAGCTAAAACTGGGCGCTGCGCTCGGAAGCTCCCAGTCCGGGTTTTTCGCATCAAATTTGCTGGTCCAAGGCGCGATGAAAAACCACGCGCACAGGATCAGCAATAAGATCGCAGCACGTTTCGCGGATTTGGGGAGTTGGGTCAATTGGCGCATGAAAAAATGTGTTCATCATGCGGATTGTTGCAGCTTTTCAGAGTTGTAAAGTCAAAGTTGTTGCATGAAATACTTTCGCAATATTCGTGAATAACTCGCGTAACATATTCTGATGGACTTAACTTGCCATTCTGGTAATTATAAGTTTCCCAACATCGGCCCCAAAGGGGCCAAATGTTATAGCCCAGGGCAACGCCCTGGGTCTGCGGTAAGTTTAAATTCTTAAGCCCTGAAAGGGCGCAATTTACGTTAATCCCAAACATATCGCACATCAAAAGTAACACTGTATTTCTCAAGGATTTTTATATATTCGTCTTGAAAGCTGACCGTTTCGTGGTGTTGCGCCTGATTGGCTATATAGCTTTCTAATGCCGCGAGATGAGATGGGCTAATAGAAAAGATGCCGTAGCCTGATTGCCAATGAAAGCCCGAAAATCTATTCGATTTGGTTTTTAGCCATTTTGAAGAGCTGGATTTAATTTCTTTTACCAGCTCCGAGGGGGCAGAAGTACGAGGATGTGCGACTAACAAATGGATATGATCCGCAACTGAACCTGCTTTGAGCAGAATTCCTTTTTGATTTTCAACAATACCGCCAATATAGGCGTGTAGCTCGCTTCGGATATCGTCCGAAAGCCATGTTTCCCTATTTTTAGTAGAAAAAACGATATGGACGAGGATGCGGGCAAGTGATTGGGGCATTGGATTTCGCCCTTTCAGGGCTTAGGTTTAGGAGGTGTCCTAAACCCAGGGCGTTGCCCTGGGCTATAACATTTTGCCCCTTCAGGGCCATTATATTTTTACCAGCGTTACTGTCTTTCAGTAAGGTATTAATTAAGTGTTCGACAGATTTTTTTAAATTCCCTGCTCCGCGCATTATCGTCATGTGCGTGTTGTTTTCTAACTCTACGCGAAGTCATTCCACCGTCACGCTTTTCGCCAAATTGCGCGGTTGATCGACATCGGTTCCGCGCAGCACGGCCACGTGATACGCCAGCAATTGCAGCGGCACCGTGAACAAAATCGGCGCGACGAACTCGCCGCATGCGGGCATGGTGATCAAATGTTCAGCATCGTCGGCCATCAGTGCTGCGACATCGGCGTCGGCAAACACGAACATCTCGCCGCCGCGGGCGCGTACTTCTTGCAGATTGCTCTTGAGCTTCTCCAACAGCTTGTCGTTGGGGGCGACTGCAATCACCGGCATTTCTTTATCGACGAGTGCTAGCGGGCCGTGTTTTAACTCGCCCGCTGGATAGGCTTCGGCGTGAATGTAGCTGATTTCTTTAAGCTTCAGCGCGCCTTCCAGGGCAATTGGATACTGCTGACCACGGCCTAAAAATAGCGCGTGCTGTTTTTGCGCAAAGTGTTCGGCCAACAACTTAATTTCGCCGTCAAGTTTTAGTGCTTCGGTAATCGCTAGCGGCAAGGCTTCCAGCTGGCGAATGCAATCCTCATAGCGCTCTGCCGCCAAACCGTGTGCCCGCCCAAGTTCGAGCGCGAGCAGGGCAAACGCCACCAATTGGGTTAGAAACGCCTTGGTTGAAGCGACGCCAATTTCCGGGCCTGCGCGCGTCATTAGTACCAAATCGCTTTCGCGTATCAACGAACTTTCCGGCACATTGCACACCGCCAGCATCGCTTGATAGCCACGGGTTTTCGCCAACTTCAACGCTTCTAAGGTGTCGGTGGTTTCGCCGGATTGGCTGACCGTTACGAACAGCGAACCGGGAATGACCGCCGCATCGCGGTAGCGATATTCACTGGCGATCTCCACTAAACAAGGCAGGCCGCTCAAACTTTCAATCCAATGGCGCGCCACCAATGCGGCATGGAAACTGGAGCCGCACGCAACGATTTGTACCGCGCGCGTCGCTGCCAACATCTGCGGCGCATCAATACCCAAAATTTCCGTCAAAATTTTTCCGCCAGCAATACGGCCCTCTAAGGTTTCTGCGGCCGCTTGCGGCTGTTCGTGGATTTCTTTGAGCATGTAGTGTTTGTATTCGCCGCGCTCAACCGCGTTTGCAGAGAGTTCGGTGCGCTTGATTGGGCGCGTTATCTCGCTGCCCGCTAGGTCATAAATGTGGAAGCCGGTTTGGCGCACGTCGACAATATCGCCATCATGCAAATAGACGAAATGACGCGTCTGCGCCAACAAGGCGTATACGTCCGATGCCAAATAATGCGCGTCCGTACCGATGCCCAAAACCAACGGCGAACCGGCCCGCGCGCCCACCACACGCCCTGGTTCACGCATCGAGACCACGGCAATTGCATACGCGCCGCGAAAGCGCTTGAGCGCGGTGGTCGTGGCTTTCAACAAATCCGAGCCATTGAATGCTTGCTCATGCTCAATCATGTGCGCAATGACTTCGGTATCGGTTTGGGAGCTAAACACGTAGCCCAGGGCGATCAACTCAGCGCGCAATTCCGCATGATTCTCCACAATGCCATTGTGTACCACGCTGATATCGCCAGAAATATGCGGATGGGCATTGAGCGTATTCGGCGCGCCGTGCGTCGCCCAGCGGGTGTGCGCGATGCCAAACATGCCGACCAAGGGTGTGGCGGCTTGCAGCGCTTCTAAATCCTTGACTTTGCCCTTCGCGCGCAGCCGCTGCAGGCCAGTGGCGGTGGCTACGCTTATGCCAGCACTGTCATAGCCGCGATATTCCAGTGCTTTTAGGCCGTCGATTAAGACGGGA
>JAYVAQ010000613.1:0-20890 GCA_043750875.1 Rhodanobacteraceae bacterium | reverse complement strand
GCCTATAGCTACTGCATCGGCGCCTGGAGCTGGACGTTTGCCATTATCGCGATTGCGCAGCGCTTCTTTTCCACGCACAGCCCGCTGCGGCGCACTATTGCTGATGCCTCCTACTGGGTCTATATCGTGCATCTTCCAATCGTGATGGCATTGCAGGTGGCATTTTCCTTGGTCAATTGGACGTGGTGGCTGGAGTATTCGCTGGCGCTAGGCATCGGCTTTGCGCTGATGTTTGGCAGCTATGTGCTCTTTGTTCGTGGTCGCTGGATCGGCAAGCTATTGAACGGTAAGCGTCCCGCAGCACGCGAAGTCCCATCGCACACGATGACGTTGGCCGCGACCAGTAGCGTCAGCGACATCCGATGAACTCGACGAGCTCCACGATCCCGGACAAAAATAATCAGGAGGGCTTCCTGGGCATGCTGAATGCGCACAAGGGCATCCTGTACAAAGTCAGCAATGCATATTGCGCACAACCAGAGGAACGTAGCGATCTGGTGCAGGAAATCATTGTGGAGCTATGGCGCGCTTACCCAACATTTGACGCCGCACGCGCACAATTTTCTACCTGGATGTATCGCATCGGGTTGAACGTTGCGATCTCGATGCATCGCGGCCAAGCACGGCGCATTCACGACACGGTGCCGATCGAGGCCTTGTTGGACTTCGCGGCGGCCGATGCCGAGCTTGCCCAGGGCGATGACGATTTACTCGCGCTACAGCAATTGCTGAGGAGCCTGGATGCGCTGAGCCGTGCGCTGATTTTGCTGTACTTGGAAGGTTATGAACAAAACGAAATCGCGGATTTAACTGGCTTGACGACCACCAATGTCAGCACCCGCCTGCAGCGGATCAAACAAAAGCTGCAGGAACAAGTCTCCGTTAGCGTAAAAAATCCTGAAGGTGAAATATGAGTAAGCTCGATTTAGAAAAGATGCAAGGCGCATGGCGTCTGCACAGTCAACGCGTAGAGGCTAGTCTGTCGTTAGATGTGGCCGGCGTGCGCAACCGTTTAAAGCTTGGCACGCAATCGGCGTTCAAACGCCATTTGCGTTGGCTGGGCGCAGAGATCGTATTTGGCGCGGCCACCTTGATTGCGTTGCTGGTATTTATTGTCAGCCATCGCAGCGATGTGGTTTATTTGGCAGCAGCGCTGCCGCTACTGGCCATGGTGCTGTTTGCGGTTGCTACTGATATTCGTCACTGGCAAATACTTTCGACGCTCAATCTCAGCGCGCCGATCACACAAGTGCGCGCCATCGTCGATGCCGTGCGGGCACGCCGCTTATTGGTGGTCAAATGGATTGCTTTAAGCTCGTGCCTATTGTGGTTGCCGCTGGTGGCCGTGCTTTTTAAAGCAGCGTTTGCGGTGGATCTATTGCGTGGCTTGCGCTTCAGCGTGGTCGCGGTGAACATCGCGCTGGGGGTGCTGCTGATTCCAATTGGTCTCGTGGTCTTTGGCTGGTTCACCAAGCGATTTGCCCATGCACCCGCGTTTCAACGCTTTATCGACGATGCGGCTGGCACCAGCTTTAGTGCGGCACGTGCAAGTTTCGAATCGGAAGCAAATTTCGAATCCGGCTTACTCAGCAGCGATGCCCCGACTGCGTTGGCGTATCTAGAACAACGCCAGTGGCCAGCGCACGCCGATGCGCTGCTACAGCGATTTCGCAAGTCACTAATGTTCGGCATTTTTTTGCCCGCGCTCTTCGTGTTGGGCATGGTCAGCTTTAATGCCGTGCATGGCGGAGATGTGCACGCGTTGATTCCCGGTATTTTTCTGCACCTATTCTTTGTCATGCAAATGGTTGCTGGCATTGTGCATCGCCAGCTGCTCCGGAACTTAGGCGCAAGCAGTGCGCTGCCGCTTGAGGCGCAGGTTCGGACCTTGAAGCAAGTAGCCTACTGGCGCGGCAATGTGGCGCGGCTAAGTATCGTGCTAAGCCCCTTGGTTGCATTGGCGCTAGTGCAGGTTTTCGCCCATCTCATTTACGCGATTGATCTGTATGCATTGGCTAACACAACGGTCAAAATAATCACGGGGCTGGTTCTGCTAAGCGCGTGCGTGCTAATCACATTCGCTTGGCGTGCGAAGGCCATGACATTTGCCCCAAGTTTCAGTAACGCGCTGGCGCTTGGGGCGCTAAAAAGGAATCAGCAATTGCTCGCCGCACTGACCGATAAAGTATTCTGACGAGCAGAGCCGAGCGCGGCGCTCCAGGCAAATGCCAGTGAGCGACGCGTTCGGCGGATGGCTTAAGCGAACATTGCGCTCACCTTTTGGTAGCGGCGATTAGGCGCAAGAACGCGCCGCTAAAGCGCGGATCTGCGCTGGCATTGTTATGCCCTGCACCAGGCACGATCAACAGCTCTTTCATGGTCGCCGGCACTTTGGCTGCTTCAAACAATTTTGTCGACATCGCACTACGCGTCGTCTGATCTTTATCTCCGACGACGAACAGCACCGGCTCATCCAAGGTGGCCATCACCGCCAAATTACCCTTCCCTTGCAAACTGCCTTCGACCACCCCGCGACGAATAAACAGGCTGGCATCGACAAATCCTTGAACCCACTCTTCTGCGGTGGTCGCTGAGGACTCCAAAATCAAGGCGTCAATTTTCCGCTGCTGCGCCACTGCCCCTGCCATAAAACTGCCTAGTGATTGCCCGTGAACAATGACTGGCCTACCAATATATTGCGGCATTGCGCGGGCATAGTCGTACTCTGGCAAGGCATCGGATATCAGTCCGTCAATCGTGGCAACACCGGTACTCGCGCCATAGCCACGAAAGTCCAAGATCAGCACATCGACCGGCAATGCATCATAGATCGCCAGGACATTCGTATAGTGCTCGCTCAATACGAAGCTGTTGCCCGGAAAATAAAGCACCAAAGCCTTGGCAGCTGCGCGACTAAAAAGCGCCCCGTGGAGTTCGGCATCGTGCCGCGCAATATGAACCGGCTGGATTTGCCAGCGGCCATCTGGACTGCTTGTCGCGCTCAGCGCATCACCGGGCTTCGGGTGAATCAGAGAGCGTTCGTTGACATGCGCAACGCAGGCGCTGAGTACGAGCGAAAAGACCAGCGTGCAAACACGCAATAAAGAGTACGGCATTGACATCATAGACTCCAAAATTTGAATCGGTTAGGATGTGCTTTATACAGCCATAAAATATTCTATTTCAATATTTAATTGTTGTTTTACAGTAATTTTTAGGAAGAGCATGCGACCCCGTTCATTATTTATCGTGCACACACCACGCGCTATTCGCTGGGCGTTGGTGGCGTTTTTGATCATCCAAATTAGCTATTTCTGCTTAGCGTGGATTTACCCAGGGCCGCTATCGATTGGGCCGTGGACGATGCGGGTATCGCCTAGCGATCTCACTTTGGATGAGGTTCGGCTACTACCGAGCGTGCAAAGATGGCTGGGCGGAGCACTCGCCTCGGTGAATTTGGCGTTGCTGATTTATGGCGGATTTCGACTGCACCGCATGTTGCAAGAAATTGAAGCAGGCGCGCTTTTTGCGACAGCGACCATCGGCCATTTGCGCGCTTTTGCTGGCGCAATTTTGTTATCTGTCATTGCCACCCTAGTGCAACTGCCGCTGCGCGAGCTGCTATTTCGCCTGATCTGGGGCGACGGGGCTTATCGCCTGAAATTGAGCGTGAACAGCCAAGAATTACAGCTCATTTTGATCTGCGGCGTGTTTTATTTGATCGCCACGATCATGCAAGAAGGGCAACGCTTAGCTGACGACAACGCAGGCTTTGTCTAGCTGTGGCGATCATTATCAATTTGGACGTCATGCTGGCAAAACGCAAGGTACGCTCAAAGGAGCTGGCCGCCTATGTCGGCATTACCGAGCAAAATTTATCATTGCTCAAATCGGGGAAAGTGCGCGGCATGCGTTTTTCCACATTGGAGAAAATCTGCGAGCGGCTGAACTGTCAGCCGGGTGACATCATGGAGTGGCGGCCTGATCTTGCGGCAGCGCCAGATGCCGCAGACGCGTCCGAAATGCACTAGGGCGTGCTTGAAATCTGGCGCCTCGGCCGCAGCTCTTAATGCCCAATCACTTTCCGACCCAAAAATGTCTGATCTATTTTCACCGCTTAGAATCGCTAATTTAGCACTGCCCAATCGTATTTTGATGGCAGCACTTACCCGCGCCCGCGCCGGGCGCACCCACATTCCTAATGCCTTAATGGCTGAGTATTACGCACAGCGTGCCGGTGCCGGTTTGATCTTTACCGAAGCGACGATGGTCGCTGGCGATGGCTGCGCGTTTACCGGCGAAGGCGGCTTGTTTAATGAAGATTGCGTCAAAGGTTGGAAGCTTGTTACCGATGCCGTGCACGCAAAAGGCGGGCGGATTGCAGTGCAGCTATGGCACCCCGGACGCGCCGCGCATTCCTCGCTCAATAATGGCGCGCAACCGGTGTCGTCTAGTGATCGCGCGATTAGCGGCGATACCATTCACACGCCTACCGGCACGCACACCTACGAAGTGCCGCGCAAGTTGGAAACCGATGAAATTGCGGGCTACGTTGCGCTGTTTGCCGCAGCTGCTGAGCGCGCGTTGCGGGCGGGCTTTGACGGTGTGCAAATCCATGCGGCGCACGGCTATCTGATCGATCAATTCCTGCGTGACTCGGTCAATGATCGTACCGATGGCTATGGCGGCAGCTTGGCGGCGCGTGCGCGCTTTCTGTTGGAAATTGTTGACGCGGTAGCGGCAGTGACCCTGCCTGAGAAAATCAGTGTGCGAATTTCGCCGTTGGTGCCCTATAACGACGTCAAAGATTCCGATCCAGAAGGCTTAGTCACCTACGTCGCGCAGCAGTTGCAGGTGCGCGGCATCGCCTCGTTAGAACTGCGCCATGGGGATCACGCGGGGCCGGGCGAACAAGCACTAGCCGAAATCGCGCGCAAGCACTTCCACGGCATTTTAATGGCGAACGGCGGTTATGATTTCGCTAGTGCGCAAACCGCGATTCAGAGCGGCCGCTTAGATGCAGTGGTGTTTGGCAAGCCGTTTATCAGTAATGCCAACTTGGTTGAACGCTTTCGTAGTGGGGGCGCGCTGAACCCGGTGGATTTTGCCAGCCTCTACACGCCCGGCCCTGCGGGTTATACCGACTACCCCAATTAAACGGGAGATACGGGAACGCCCGAAACCAGGGTGTCCTGCGCCGCTGCAGGAAGCAACAGCGCAAAGCGCGATCCGCTTGCGCTCATCTGGTATTTCATGCCACCGCCAAAGGCGTTAATCACGCTTTTTACCACGGTAAATCCCAAACCGTGGCCTGCGCCTTTGGTGGTGAAAAATGGTCGACCGAACGCTGCCAGGGTGTCGGCTGGAATGCCTACTCCGGTATCAGTGACGACGATCGCGACGCATTGCTCGGCATTCACACATGGAAAAATATCCGGCCAATCGCTTAAGTCCGCCCCATTGAGCACGACTACCGAAATTTTTCCGGTCGCCACCGCTTGCGCGGCATTGCGCAGCAAATGCCCGATTGCCGCTTCCGCGCGCAATGCATCCACCTGCACATAGCGAGTCGTAGGCATCACCGCGACATCAAACCGCGTCGTGCCGATACCCCGGCGTTCCAGACGCTCAACCGCATGGCTGATGAGCAGATCGACTCGGTGCGCGCGTGTAGTGCACCATGCAGAGCCGCCAAGGGCGCGCATTTGCTCCACCGCTTCGCCCGCGCGCCCGATTGCGTCTTGCGCGCATTCCAACTCAATTGCACGTTCCGGGCCGCTCAGTATTTGCGAAAGATCAATATGGCCACTCGCCACAGTAAGGTGCTGGCTGAATTCATGCGCGACTACGGCAGCAAGCGCTGCAATATTGCCGCTGCGCTCGGCGGTATCCCTTGAGCGCTCCAGATCAAGCCGCAACGCCTCATTTTGAAGCGCCCGCAAACGTGTTGCGCGCACGCCAAAAGCCACGCAAACGGAGGCAATAAAACTCAAGCAAAGCACCAATAGCAGGCCAAAATTTAGCGTCGCCAACCGATCTTCCAACGCTGCGGCATCAAGGTCAACTCCGACTACACCCTCAAACTGCGCACCATTTCTAAACGGCGCATAGGCGCTCAAATAACTTCTAAAGGTTTCTTTCTGCAACACTTTATTGGACGTGGTGCGTTGCTCTCGCAGTGCAATACCAATATCCAAATCGGTGCCACGGTACTTGTGCATGACCGGGTCAACCGGCAAATCATCGCCCGGCCGTCGATAAAGGTAGTCTGTGCCGAGCACTAAATACACCTCACCGTTTTGCAAAATCGCGGTGTAGACATACATCACGTCTTTGGTGGCTTGGTGAAACTGCACCAGTGGCGCTAAGGTTTGTAAATGCAACGCACTGCCCGCTTGATCTGGCTGACGAATTTGCGCGTGGGCAGCCCCGTTTAATTGCACCGCCGCAACTTCTGCTAGCTGCTCGACCTCGCTGCGCGCGGCTGAAAATAAGCTGTTGCGCGCGATCAAATACAGCAAAACACTGGTAATGCTGGCCAGCGCAAATAGCGCTATGCCTAACGCTGCCGCAACCCTAAACGCGGCGCGGGAGGCTGCGGTGACTGTGCTTCGGTTAGACTCAAATGGCATGCTGCGACCATAAGCAAACACCTGCTAATTTGTAAAGAACTCTGACGCATTTGTGCGTAAATAACACTTTCCTTCTGACCTGCTTCAAAGCTTTTTTTGGCGCGTTAATCAGGACGTCCCTAAAGCAAATACGATCTTATGACCAATATTTTCGCACCCATTAACAAACTTTATGGCAATCAAGCGGCTGAGCGGCTGGCCAATGCGCACGTTTGCATTATCGGCGTCGGTGGTGTGGGCTCCTGGGCCGCCGAAGCGCTGGCACGCTCTGGGGTTGGCCGCATCACGATGATTGATGGCGACGAGGTATGCATCAGTAACACCAATCGCCAACTGCACGCCTTAGCGGGCAATTACGGCAAAGCCAAAGTGGAGGTATTAAAGCAGCGCTTGCTCGCAATCAATCCCGAAGTGCAGATCGCCGCGATTCAAGAAATGGTGACCACTACCTCGCTAGAGCGACATCTGAAGCAGGGTTACGACTATGTGCTGGATGCCTGCGACAGTTTTCGCGTCAAGGTTGAAATGATCGCCTACTGCAAGCGCAATAAAATCAAACTCCTTGTCGTGGGTGCCGCAGGCGGGCGCTCCGACCCGACGCTAATCCGCATCAAAGATTTGAGCAACACCGAACAAGACAAGCTGCTGGCACTTACCCGGGCGAAACTGCGCGACGAATTCAATTTCACCCGCAATCCGAAGCGCTATTTTGGTGTGCGCGCGGTGTATTCGCTAGAAAACGTACGCTACCCAGCACCGGATGGCGGCGTTTGTTTTAATCGCTTAGAAAAGAATGCCGCCGAAAGCGGCAAACTCGATTGTGACGGCGGATTGGGCGTGGCGGTTTTTGTTACCGCCAGCTTTGGCATGGTGGCGGTCGCGGAGATTGTGGCAAGGCTGTGCGCGCCACCAAAACCATAGCGAACTGCGGCCAAAATTAGCGCTAGAGCTCGTTCGTATTGCGCATGCTGGATGGCAAATATCTAGCCGGTAGCGTGGTCTCGAAACGCCATTTTCCGTCGCTGTCGCGAATTAACGTCAGCGTATGTAGCTCGTTGCCGGGCACTGCGGAATCCTTGAAGGTGTAGCGCAGAGCGCAGCTACCATCAGGCAAATTGCGCATTTCACGTGACTGCACCATATTTGCATTAGCACCGCCGTCTGATGGCTCAGAAAAATTCATATCGCTCGTTTCGGGGCACATTTGCCTAGATTGATACGCCTCCTCGACCACAATGCGCTGGCTTCTGGCCTCATAAACGACCGAGGAAATGCGTGCCCGTATGGTGTAGTCCTGATACGCAGGAATCGCAATCGCGGCAAGAATCGCCAGAAAGAAAAGCCCGCACACCCCGATGACGGCGGCAATAATCCAGCCAACACCGCTGGAGGACTTCACCAAAATGACGTCATTGGTGTTTGCGAAAACTGGCTGCGCGCCAAAAGGCATCGGCGGTGGGGTTGATGCGATTTGGATGCCTAATTTTCCGGCAACGCTGGACAGCGGCTGCCAACCGGACATCCCTTCAGTCCAGACTAAATTGCTGCCGGTAATTTGCTGTTGTTGATAGGCAATCCGCAATTGCTCATCCGTCACCGGGCCACGGCGCTGTTGGCTGTTGTCGGCATAAAACCAAGTGCTCATTTTAAATTTCCTTACCAACTTTTTATGGGCAGTTTTGCGAGGTATTCCATTCGCCAGTTTACGCAAAATTTACGCCAATCCAGTAAATTCGATCTAGCAACATTACGCTATTGATTTTTTGCGCCCTCACGGCGTCAGCTCCATTTAATTGGCTACCATCACGGATCAATTCAACGGAGTCATGCCTGTGTCGTCTCTTAATTTTGTGCCGCATCTGAGTTCTTTGCCTCGACTGGCGCTGATCGGCTTGGCGTTTGCGATCAATCACTCCGCCTTCGCGGCTGCCGCACAAGGCAGTGGGCCGCAAGGGCGGGTCATCACCCATGAGGATCTTTGGCTAATGCCGCGCGTCAGCGCCCCGGTGCTGAGTCCAGACGGGCAAATGGTCGTCTTCACCGTGATTGAGCCGTCCTACGACCCGCTGCAACAAAAGCAGGATCTTTGGTTGGTGGACACGAACGGCAAAAATCCGGCGCGTCGGCTGACCCAAAGCATCGCCGCAGAAACCGGCGTGGCCTGGGCGCCTGACAGCCAGAAGCTTGCTTTTAGCACCCTGCGCGAAGGCGACCTTGTGCCGCAGCTCTATACCTTGTCATTGCGCGGCGGTGAGGCCACGCGCGTAACGAGCTTGACCCATGGCGCGCGCGCACCGAAGTTTTTAACCAATGGCAAAGGGCTGCTGTTTATTGCCAATGTTTTCGCCGAGGCGAAATCGGAAACTGAGCAAAAATCCATTCTAGCGGAGCGTGCAAGCAGAAAAACAAGTGCCCGCGTCTACGATAGTTTTCCGGTTCGCTATTGGGACAAATGGTTAGATGGCAAACAAATTCGTCCGTACTTGCTCAACCTTGGCGACGGCGTAATCACCGACGTGCTCGCTGGCAATCCAATCACTCAGCAGGCAGGTTTTGGCGGCCAATTCACCGAATCCAGTGAAGAATTAGACACCGCAATATCGCCTGATGGGCAAGTGGTTCTGGCAATTTCCAGCAACCGCAATCGCGCCGCGTTTAGTTTCACTCATACCGATTTGTATGCCTATAACCCGGCCACCCGCGCACTCAAACGCTGGACCGGAACCGGCGCGCTAGACGCCGCAGATAGCTACTCGAAACCGGTGTTTTCTAAAGATGGGCGCAGCCTGTTTGCACTGCGCAGCCCGCGCACTGCGAAGGTTTACAACGCCAACGAACTGGTGCGCTTTGATGTGCGTGCGGCGGGCCTGGAAAACATGCGTGTGCTGCAAATGCCGCAGCGCTTGGCGATCACTAGTTTTGCACTCGGACGTGCGCATTTGAGCCTGAGTGTCGAAGAAAACGGTCGGGAACAACTCTGGCAATGCGATTTCAAACTGGCGCAAGCGAAGCGCGTTACGCAACTGACGCAGGGCGTGCTGAGCGGACTGAACGGCAATGAAGCAGGCTTAGTCGGCACCTATGAAAGTGCGCAATCGCCCATGCAGATCGTGCGCATCGACAACACAAATAAGAATCAGCCCTTTGTTGCTTTAACTCATTTTGGACTAGAGCGCTTGCAGCAGCTTGAGCTGTCGCAGGCCGAGCATTTTTTGAGCGTGCGTGCTGACGGCAGCAAAATCCACAGCATGCTGATTCGCCCTGCGGGTTTCGATGCCAGTAAAAAATATCCGCTGTTAGTGCTGATCCACGGCGGCCCGCACATCATGTGGCGCGACGCCTTTTTTCTGCGCTGGAACTATCATTTGATCGCACAAGATAAGTATGTTGTGCTGCTAAGCAACTACCGGGGCTCGACCGGCAGTGGCGAGAGGTTTGCACAAGAGATTCAAGAGGATCCATTCAAAGGCCCAACCGTCGATTTGACGCTTGCCGCCGACGATGCCGTGCGTCGTTTTAGCTTTATCGATAGCAAACGCCAATGTGCGGGCGGTGCGAGC
Source organism: Rhodanobacteraceae bacterium (assembly GCA_043750875.1). Taxonomy (GTDB): domain Bacteria; phylum Pseudomonadota; class Gammaproteobacteria; order Xanthomonadales; family SZUA-5; genus JANNYA01. The sequence goes on along the minus strand of JAYVAQ010000613.1, from coordinate 10,698 downwards.
TATGGCGGGCATCTGGCAAACTGGATTCAGGGTGTCAACACCACGCGCTATCGCTGCCTAATCAGCCACGCAGGACTCGTAAACGCAGAAGCGCAGTGGGGAACTAGCGATGTTATTTATGGCCGCGAAGTGAGCGCCGGTGGACCGGTGTGGGATCAAGGCCCAGTGTGGCGCGAGCAAAACCCGATTCGCCTTGCCGGTGCTTTCAAGACGCCGGTTTTGGTCACTGTCGGTGAACTAGATTACCGCGTGCCGCTCAATAACACCCTCGAATACTGGAGTGCGCTGCAGCGCATGCAGGTGCCCTCGAAACTGATTGTTTTTCCGGATGAAAACCACTGGATACTCAAGGGCGAAAACAGCAAGTTTTTCTACGGGGAACTGGGCAGCTGGTTAGATAAGTATCTGAGTGATGCGCCGAACTAAGGTCGGCTTTGGCGCAGCGATTGATCGGATGCGAAAACGTCGCGTTTTTCACGATCCTTTTTTCACGATCCTAGTGGGGACTCGTCATTGCGAACGCAGTGAAGCAATCTCCTGATTGCACCCCGCCAGTCGATGAACAACAAGATTGCTTCGCTACGCTCGCAATGACGAAGAATTCTAGCCTCCACATCAGTTTGAATCGCACCGGTGCGTTAACGCACTGAAAACTAACACGCATTTGCGGGCTACACAGGGCTAGGTGCGGCGCTTAAACGCCACCCCGCTTTACGCAGAATTTACGCCAACTAAGCGATTTCGATCTAGCAACTTTACGCGGCCATTACCGATGATTTGCACTTGTTTAGTCAATCGGAGGTAATGCTATGTGGACTTGGATGCTGTTGATTTTGGTGCTGCTAGTGGCGGGCTATTTGCTTGCTGCAATGCTGATGCCCGAAAAATTTTGAGGCCGGGCTAATGATTGAAATTACATTGACCTTGACGATTGCCTTGGCCCTTGCCTGGCCGCTTTCGAAATATATGGCGCAGATTTTCTCGGTGACGCCGAGCAAGCTCGATCGGGTGTTTGGCCCCATTGAAAACCTGTTTTATCGCTTGATCGGCGTTAACCCGAGGGATGGCATGACTTGGCGCGGTTACGCACGTGCATTGATTGGTACGAATTTAGCGTTGGGCGCACTGTTTTTCGCGATGTTAATGCTGCAAGGGCATTTACCTTTCAACCCGGACAAGATTGCCGGCATGAATTGGGACTTGGCGCTACACACGATGATTTCATTCCTAACGAATACGAATCAGCAGCATTATTCCGGGCAAGCGCAGCTTTCCTATTTATCGCAAACTGCTGGCATCGTAACGCTACAGATATTGACGCCGGCCATGGGTTTGGCGATTGCGTTGGCGATGTTGCGCGGCTTGTTTGGCGGGCTCAATGCGGCTTCGGCCAAGGAAGGTCAGCCGCGCGATTTAGGTAATTTTTATGTCGATGTGACACGTGCCACGACGCGGGTATTACTGCCGCTGTCATTAGGTCTAGCCTTGATTTTGACTTCGCAAGGCGTGCCCAGCACCTTTGCTGGTGCTGCAACTGCAACGCCGGTAGATGCCAGCGCCGGGCTGGAAGCACAAGTGATACCGGTCGGGCCAGTGTCTTCCATGATCGCCACCAAACAGCTCGGCACCAATGGCGGCGGCTGGTATGGACCCAATAGCGCGGTGCCGTTGGAAAACCCTACGCCGATCTCGAACCTGGCGCAAACGGTGGCGATTGTGCTGTTGCCGATGGCGATCGTGCTAATGATCGCGCCATTGACCGGGCGCAGGCGCTTGAGCGCGATGGTGTTTGGCGTGATGGCAGCGTTTAGCTTGGCCTTTATTACGCTCAGCGCCATTAGCGAGCGCGCACCGAATGCAGCGGCGCTGAACCTCAGTGCGTCAGGCCCGAACATGGAAGGCAAAGAGCAACGCTTTGGCCCAGATGCCTCGGCACTTTGGTCGACACTCACCACGCAAACCTCGAATGGCTCGGTCAATGCGATGCATGACTCACTCAATCCACTCGCCGGTGGCGTGGCGATTAGCGGCATGCTGATCAACGCGATCTGGGGTGGCGTCGGCTGTGGCTTAGTCGCCTTTTTGGTGTATTTGCTGGTTGGCGTGTTTCTGTCTGGGCTGATGATCGGGCGTACACCCGAGATCTATGGCCGCAAAATTGAGGTCAAGGAAATCAAGTTACTTTCCTTACTGGTAATTTTGCAACCTATTCTGATTTTGGTGGCATCGGCAATCGCGCTGCAAAACGGCGCAATCACCGGCAACTCCAACCCCGGCTTTCATGGTGTTTCGCAGGTGTTTTACGAATATGCCTCGGCCTATGCGAACAACGGCTCTGGTTTTGAAGGCTTGGGCGATGCCACGACTTGGTGGAATCTAAGCGCCAGCGTCTTGCTGCTGGTCGGGCGCTATGCGGCGCTGCTGATTCCACTGTGCGTTATAGGTGGTTTGGCGGTCAAACGTGTCGCACCGGTTACGCCAGGCACGCTCAATATTGAAACGCCTACCTTCGCGATCACGCTGATTGCAGTGATTTTCTTACTTACTTTGCTGTGCTTCTTACCGGTCTTAGCCTTAGGGCCAGTGGCTGAAGCGCTTGCTTTCTAGTCGTCATTGCGAGCGTAGCGAAGCAATCTCGCCGTGGGCTTGTTGCGTGAATCGAACAGCACATCTGCAGTCATGAGATTGCTTCGCTGCGCTCGCAAAGACGAATCTCCAAAGTTAAAGGATATTTGTGACCATTGACAGAAATACACGAAAGGCAATCGCCGGTATCGACGCCGCGGTGATCAAAACGGCGTCAATAGAGGCATTGAAAAAACTGGCCCCGGCGTCAGCGATCAAAAACCCGGTGATGCTGGTGGTTTTAATCGGCACTCTACTGTGTCTAGCACTGACCATCCACGGCGGGGTGGCACACGCGCAGTTTGGCTTTCGATTAGCCGTGACGGCGATATTGTTTATCACGGTATTGTTTGCAAATTTCGCAGAAGCAATCGCCGAAGCGCGCGGCCGCGGTCAAGCGAAAAGCTTGCGTGCCGCGCGCGCGGAATTATTGGCGCGCAGGCAGAACGGCGATGCTACGTATGAAGAAAACATACCTGCGTCTAATTTACGTAAAGGCGAATTGGTTCTGGTACGCGCGGGGGAAATGATTCCCGCCGATGGCGAAATCGTGCGTGGCGTTGCCAGTATTAACGAGGCTGCGGTAACCGGAGAATCGGCACCGGTGCTGCGCGAAGCGGGTACGGACCGCTCCGGCGTGATTGGCGGCACTAAAGTGTTGACCGATGAGATTTTGATCCAGGTGGCCGACGATCCAGGCTCAAGTTTTCTAGATCGCATGATTGCGCTGGTGGAGGGCGCATCCCGGCAAAAAACGCCGAACGAATTAGCGCTGACGGTGTTGCTGTGTGCCATGACGCTGACGTTTTTAGTCGTGGTCGCCACGCTACCGGCGATCTCTGGCTTTGTTGGTGCCGAGCTCGATGTGGTGGTGCTGGTTGCGCTCTTGGTCTGTCTGATACCGACGACGATTGGCGGCCTATTGCCGGCGATTGGCGTGGCAGGGATGAACCGCGCGCTGAGCGCAAATGTGCTGGCAAAGTCGGGCAAAGCGGTGGAAATTGCGGGCGACATCGACACGCTGATGCTGGATAAAACCGGCACGATTACCTACGGTGATCGTCAAGCGACCGAGTTTTTCCCACTTGCTGGAGTTTCTGAAACGCAATTGCGCGACTCTGCATTGCTGGCTTCGTTGGCTGATCCGACTCCGGAAGGCAAATCGATTGTGACCCTGGCGCGCAAGCAAGGCTGCACTTTGGCTGAGCCCGCAAACCCGCATTACATCGGTTTTAGCGCACAAACGCGGATGTCGGGCGTGGATTTAATAGAAGCCAGTGGCGAGCGCCAAATTCGCAAGGGCTCGGGCGATGCCATCCAAAAATGGATAGTCAATGTGGGCGGAATGCTGAACCCGGCGCTGGCTGCAGAATTGAACGCGCGTATCGAAAATGTGGCGCGGGCGGGCGGCACACCGCTGGTGTTAGCCGACGGTTCTAATGTGCTGGGAGTCATCGCGCTCAGCGACGTGGTTAAATCCGGCGTACGTGAGCGCTTCGCCGAGCTGCGTGCGATGGGCGTGCGTACCATTATGATCACTGGTGACAACCCGCTGACCGCCGCTGCGATTGCAGCTGAAGCGGGCGTAGATGACTTTTTAGCGGAGGCCACGCCCGAGCAAAAGCTGATGAAAATTCGTACCGAACAGGCCGGCGGACGTTTGGTGGCGATGGTGGGCGACGGCACCAACGACGCCCCGGCGCTGGCACAGGCGGATATTGGTTTGGCCATGAATGCCGGTACACAAGCGGCAAAAGACGCCGGCAATATGGTCGATTTGGATTCGGATCCGACCAAGCTTTTGGAAGTGGTGCGGATCGGCAAGCAATTGCTGATCACACGCGGCGCGCTGACGACGTTTTCCTTGGCGAATGACGTGTCCAAATACTTTGCCATTATCCCTGCGGTGTTTGTTGCCAGTTTGCCGGCGCTGGCTGGAATGGATGTGATGAAACTAACGAGTCCAAACTCCGCGGTATTGTCTGCGCTGATCTTTAACGCCTTGGTAATTCCAGCGCTGATTCCCTTGGCACTGCGCGGCGTCGCATTTCGCGCCTTGAGTGCTGAAGCGTTATTGCGCCGAAACCTATTGATTTACGGGCTCGGTGGCATCCTGCTGCCGTTTCTGGCGATCAAATTGATCGACGTGGCGCTTGGCGCGGTCATGGGGGATTAATTAAATGAAAATCGTGAATTTTGCATTGACAACACGTTGTTGCCAAAAGCGTCTCGTTTTCGATGGCACTGGACCAAGCGCCGCCACGCCGAGCCCTGAAAGGGCGACATGTGATAGCCCAGGGCAACGCCCTGGGTCAATAAACGTAGAAATCTCCCAAGCCCTGAAGGGGCGCAATGGGCCAATGGCGAACATGACTAATCATGTGTCGCCCCTTCAGGGCTCAAATTTTCTCTTCTGCCCATACCCAGGGCGCTGCCCTGGGCTATCACCTGTTGCCGCTTTGCGGCAATCGAAGCACAAGTCCGGTCGCATCAGTTTCATGTCTGGCCCGGCATCAGTTTGAAGCGCACCCTCAAAGTTATCCGAGTCAATCAAATGAACGCAGAATCAAAAACCATAGAAACAGAAAACCACCTGGACGTTGCCACCAACGCGCCGCGCACATTGATTGTCTTCGCCCTAATTGGCACGCTGGTGTGCGGCGTGCTTTATCCAGCAGTCGCCACCCTTACTGGTGGCGCGCTATTTGCTGCGCAAGCACAGGGCAGCCTAATCAGCAACGATGGCGTAGTGATTGGCTCCAGCCTAATTGCGCAACCGTTTAGCGCAGCACAATATTTTCAGGCACGCCCCTCGGCCGCAAGCTTCAATCCCACTGCAGCCAGCGGCAGCAACTTAAGCCCTAGTAACCCTTCTCTGCGCGAACGCATGGCAGCCACTTCGGTGGAAATTAGCGCTCGAGAAAAGCGTGATGCGGCTACGATTCCAGCGGATCTAATCAGCGCCTCCGGTTCTGGCCTTGATCCGCATATTTCGCCAGCGGCCGCGTATTTTCAGGCGGATCGTATTGCCGCCGCGCGCGGTTTAAGCGGGGCGCAGGTGCGTGCACACATTGATCGGCACACTGAAGCACCGAGCTTGGGTGTATTTGGCCAAGCGCGGGTGAACGTACTGCTATTAAACTTAGACCTGGATCAGGCCGAGTAAAACCGTGACCAACGACCGCAGCGATGACGACCGCACCATGCAAGCGAATGCGCTGTTGGCCACGGCCAAATCGGCAGCGGGCGGCCAGCTCAAAGTGTTTTTAGGCGCAGCCCCTGGTGTAGGCAAAACCTACGCCATGCTCAGCGCCGCGCGCGAGCTTAAGCGCCAGGGCGTGGACGTCGTCATTGGCGTGGTGGAAACCCACGGCCGCGCGGAAACCGAGGCAATGCTGGCGGGTTTGGAGCTTTTGCCGCGCCGCTTGAGTAACTATCGCGAGCATCAGCTTGCCGAGTTCGATATTGAAGCGATGCTGGCGCGCAAGCCAAAAGTAGCGCTTATGGACGAGTTGGCGCACAGCAACGCGCCCGGCAGCCGCCACGAATATCGCTATCAAGATATTGCCGAGCTATTGGATGCTGGGATTGATGTCTATTCCACCGTGAATGTGCAGCACTTGGAAAGCTTGAATGATTTGGTTATGAAGCTAACCGGTGTGCGGGTGCGGGAAACGGTGCCGGATAAGTTTTTTGACCGCGCCCGCGATGTCGTGCTGGTGGATTTACCGCCGCGCGAGCTGATTGAACGGCTCAAGCAGGGCAAAGTCTATCTGCCAGAGCTTGCGCAAAGTGCCTTAAATTCTTTTTTTTCCGCTAGCAACTTGACCGCATTGCGTGACTTGGCGGTGCAGCAAGTCGCCGATCATGTTGACAGTGATTTACGTGAACATTTGGCAGCACGCGGGCTGGATCCGGTACCGATTCGGGCGCGGGTTCTGGTCGCCATTGATGGCCTGGAAAACAGCGAGTATTTAGTGCGCGCGGCGCGCAAATTAGCCGAGCGGCGCAATGCACCGTGGACGGTGGTGTTTGTCGCCACGCCATCGATGGCCGGGGAACGCCAAAACGCCGTGGCTAAGGCCTTCGCCTTGGCGCGGCGCTTGGGCGCGGAAACCACCACATTGTATGGTTCCTCAATCGTCGATCAGTTGCTGCAATTCGCCAGTAGCACGGCGGTTTCCAGCATTGTGATTGCTAGAACGCGTGAGCGCCCGTTGATGCGCATTTTCAACCGCACGCTAACGCAGCGACTGCTGCAAAAGGGCGCGCAATTTGAGCTCACGATACTCAACACACCCTATGCTAAATCGTCGAATCGGGTGCGCTTAGGTGCGATGGGCGCTTGGCAGGAGTACGGTTTTGCGACGCTCGTTGCCGCCATCGCCGTGCTGCTCGGCGTGCTGGCGGAACATTTTTTAGGCTTCAACGACGTATCGACAATTTTCCTGACCGCCGTGCTTTTGGTTGCCACACGTTCGCGCTTGGGCGTGGCGTTTTACACGGCCAGCGCCTGCTTTCTTTCCTACAATTTTTTCTTTACTGAGCCACGCTTTAGTTTTTCCATTGATGCCGAGCAAGACGTTATTAAGCTAACGCTTTTTTTTCTGACCGCGCTCGTGTGTAGCCGTTTGGCGGCAACATTGCGCACGCAGGTGCTGAGTTTGGGCGCAGCAAATTCACACGCAAACACCATGCAAAAACTTGGGCAAAAATTGGCGACTGCGCCGGACGAAATAGGCGTGCTGCAGGCCGGTGCTATGCTGATTGCCGAACAAACCGGTGCCGAGGTGGTGGTGTTATTGCAGGGTGCCAAAACTTTAGAGCAAAGCTCAAGTGAACCTGGTGCCATTGAGCTCAGCCTAGCGGACCGCGCAGCTGCGGACTGGAGTTACACGCACGCGAAAAACGCTGGGCGATTTACCGATACTTTGCAGGCGCTGCCGTGGTGGTTCACACCCATCGTGACGCACGATAAGCCCATCGGCGTATTGGCACTGCGCATGCCCGAGCGTATAGAAATTTTTCTACCGGAACTAGAAAGTTTGATCCACGCCATCGTGGTCGAAATCGGCCAGACGTTGGCACGCACGCGCCTAACCGAAGCGTTGGAATCGGCGCGGCGCACCGGCGAAACCGAACAATTGCGCTCGGCGCTGCTGGCCTCAGTCAGCCACGATTTGCGCTCGCCGTTGGCATCCATTATCGGCAGTGCCGAAAGCCTGACGCTGTATCAACAGACGCTATCTATTGACGATAAAACCGAGCTTGCCAGCGGCATTTTGCAAGAAGGCAAACGCCTGGATCGCTACATTCAAAACCTATTGGATATGACCCGCCTCGGGCACGGCACACTGCAGATCAATCGGGACTGGATCAGCGCCGCTGAAATTGTCGGTTCGGCCACTTTGCGACTGCGCAAACAGCTGCCGAAATTGCTAATTGAAATTGATGTGCCCGCGAGCTTGCCGCCGCTGTATGTGCATCCCGCGTTGATCGAACAAGCGCTGTTCAATGTCATGGAAAACGGCGCGCATTACACACCGGACGATAAACTTTTACGGGTAGCCGCACGCGTTAATGAAGGCAAGCTGGAGATCGACGTAATCGATCAAGGCCCCGGCATTCCCGAAGATCAACGCCTGCGCATCTTCGATATTTTCTATTCGCTAGAACGCGGCGACCGCGGCCGCCAAGGCACTGGCATGGGCTTGACGATTTGCCAAGGCATGGTCGGCGCGCATGGTGGCAGTGTGGCGGCATTTGCCGGGCCAGATAATGTCGGGACGGTGGTGCGGATTAGTTTGCCGATTGAGGGCTGATTGGCAAGAGTTTTAAAGCGCCAAAGGCGCGGCCTATTACAGCCTGGGGCAACGCCCCAGGAACAAGCACCCCAGCAATTTAAAGGGCTGAAGGCCCGCGCTATCCATGGGCTAGCGATTCGTAGGTTTGATGGAGCGGACTTTCAGCCCTTCGCAAATTTTGTCTAACCGTACCTGGGGCGTTGCCCCAGGCTGTAATGTGGCGCGCCGTTGGCGCTAAAAATCCGCTTGATTTGATTTAGATTTGGCCTGAGCATGCATTTGCCGCCCTGGTTTTGGGCACACCTGTAATTGCGCCTCATGAAACCACCATGTAAACCAAGCCAGGCTGGCATTCGCGGTTTCCACATGCAAAGGTCTAAACAAACCGCATCAGCGCGACATAATTTAAGTACGGTTATTACTTGAATGGTTCATACCATAGTGATACCGTTTCAGTATGAAAATTGCCATCTCAGTCCCCGATCAGATCTTCCATGCGGCAGAATTGCTTGCTGCGGCCCTCAACAAGTCGCGTAGTCAGCTTTATTCGGAAGCATTGGCTGGCTTTGTGCGCAGCCACAGCGCGTATGACATCACCCAACGAATTAATGCGGTTTGTGAGCGTGAATCACGCCTCATGGTTGAAACAGGCGACCCAGCATCGCTGGAACCCGCGTTTGCTGCAGCCCAATTCAGGATGCTGAGCCGTGAGGCGTGGTGAGGTCTGGTGGGCGGATTTGCCTGATCCCGTGGGCTCCGGACCTGGTTTGAAACGTCCGGTGCTAATCATCCAAGCTAATCCATTCAATGAAAGCCGTATTGCCACGATTGTGGTCGCGATAATCACTTCGAATTTAGGTCTGGCAGATTACCCAGGCAATGTGCGTATTAGCAAAACTGAATCAGGACTTTCCAAACCTTCGGTGGTCAATGTTTCGCAGCTGGTAACCCTTGATAGAAGCTTGTTCACCAGCAGGGTAAAAATGCTTCCATCGTCTAGTCTCTTAAAAATTAACGAAGGCATTAGGCTTATCTTGGCACTTTGAGTTGAAGCCTATGCCACCCATAACTCACCTCGCCGTCCAAGCCATATTCGCCACCTATCCCGCTGCCATTCGCGAAAAACTATTGGCGCTGCGCGAGCTGATTCTCCACACCGCTGCATCTATGAACGACGTTGGTGAAATCCAGGAAACGCTGAAGTGGGGTGAACCGGCATATTTGACCTCAAAATCGGGCAGTGGCAGCACCATTCGACTCGGTTGGAAACCGTCTAGGCCCAGTAACTACGCGATGTATTTCAACTGTCAAACCAGCTTGATTGCAAACTTCAAGACGCTGTTTCCAGCTGAGTTCAACTACGAAGGCAACCGCGCCATTGTGTTCGATGCATCCGAGCCGGTTGCCGTGGACGCGCTAGCGGTGTGTTTGTCGGCCGCGTTGAGTTATCACCGCCGAAACAAGCGCGAAGCTGTAACAATGGCCAGTTCTTGATCCTACGTTTTCTGCTATTCAGTTTAGGTTATTACGTGGCAAATGCTGGTGAATCCGAGCGCGGTTTTTTCTAACTCTGGTGCAAAAACCAAGCAATGGCGCACAGCACACCAGCAAGCCGCTCCGCAAAGTTGCCAGCGCATGAAACTTTTGCCCGAGGCTTACGGTCATCTGCGTCATCTAAACGGCTGGCGCGCCCCCGCATTCGCATTGTCGTGACTGAAATTGAGGACAATGCGTTAATGAAAAGTGGTTTTTATTGCTTCTGGCTGTTTGTCATGGCCCTAATCAACGCAAACGTGCAGGCGCAAAGCATGCTGGCCGAGCAGCGCTTTGAGCATCTGGGCGTAGCGGTATACGCCGAACACAGCAACCTACGGGCCGGGATGACCACAACGCTGGCGTTTAGGCTGCGCCATGATCCGCATTGGCATACCTATTGGAAGTTTCCGGGTGATTCCGGCTTGCCCACCAAATTCAAACTTCTTGTTGGTGAGGCACCCGCCGCAGCATCTGAGTTGCAATGGCCGCTGCCAGCACCACTGGAAGTGGGCGGCATACACAACGTGGGTTATGAGGGGGAACTCTGGCTGCTTGCTGATGTAGCGGTACCGGCGAACTCGCAAGTTAGTCTGAAAATTACTGCCGATCTGAGCTGGTTGGTCTGCAAAGAGGAATGTATTCCTGGGCGTGGTGAATTCGTAATGCAGCTGCCGGTCGTCAGTGCCGAAGTGTTTGATGCGGCGCATCGCGAATACTTTGCCAAAGCGCGTGC
>JAYVAQ010000612.1:0-7939 GCA_043750875.1 Rhodanobacteraceae bacterium | reverse complement strand
AGAAACAAAGGAGAGTAACCATGGAACTGACCGTCACCGGACGTCAAGTTGAAGTCACAACCCCAATGCGCGATTACGTCAACACTAAGTTTGAACGCTTGGCGCGACACTTCGACCAATTGCTTTCAGTGCATGTCATTTTGGGTGTTGAAAAACTGGCGCAATGCGCCGAAGCAACACTCAACGTGACCGGTAAGACCTTCCACGCCGAAGCCGAAGGCAAAGACGCTTACGCCGCGATTGACGGGCTTATAGACAAACTTGACGGACAGATTCGCAAGCATAAAGAACGTGTCTCAGATCATCACCGTGGCGAACGAGCGACGGTTGAGTAATCGTTAAGTCTTAACGTGCCTGCTGGCGTTTGCTATGCGTCGGCAGGCACCGCGAATAAATTTCGGTTGTTCCAAGATGATAGGAATCGCATGAGTGAAATCGAATCGATAACGGTAGGCGCACTATTCGATGCCGTGCATCAGCGCTTAGAACTGGCCTGGATTACTGACCCAACGACCGGCCATGCTGGAAAAATTGACCCGCCTGAAGCGAGTTTTCGCCGCCCAACTCTCGTCAGCTATCTAAATTTGATCCACTCTAACAAAGTGCAAATTATTGGCACTGAGGAGCTGGCCTATTTGGACTCACTCGCCCCCAAAGTTCGGCTTGGCACGCTTCAAAAAATCGCTGAATCACGTCCGTCGGTGTTGGTGTTTACCCGCAAACAGCCGGTACCTGAGGATCTTTTGGCGCTCTGTGTGGACGCCGAGTTGCCGGTTTGGAGTTCTGGCCGCAGCGGTCACGAACTGTTGACTTTTCTGCAGTACACACTAGCCCGCGCGTTGGCAAAACGCAGCACCCTGCACGGCGTATTTCTAGAAGTGTATTCCATCGGTGTACTCATCACCGGCGAGGCCGGTGTCGGCAAAAGTGAGCTGGCATTGGAGTTAATTACCCGTGGCCATCGCTTAATTGCCGACGATGCGCCCGAATTTACCCTGATTGCACCCGACGTTATTGACGGCACTTGTCCAGATGTATTGCAAGATTGCTTGGAAGTTCGTGGCCTGGGTGTCTTAAATGTGCGCGAAATGTTTGGCGATACCGCTGTCAAGAAAAACAAGTATTTGCGTCTGATCATTCACCTGCGCCCAGAAAAGCATGATTATGTAGCGGAAGGCACCACGCGCTTATTTGGCGATGCGGGAAACCGTGAAATTATGGATGTAAAGGTACCTAAGTTGACCATACCTGTGGCTCCCGGCCGTAACTTGGCGGTATTGGTCGAAGCGGCGGTACGTAATCATATTTTGAAGAGCAAGGGCATTGACGCGGCGCAGATTTTCATTGATCGGCAAGCACATCAGATGAAAAAAGAGCAGCTTTGGTAGCGCGCTAGTATTTTAGGCTCCGTTACAGCTGCTTTGAATGCGCACACCGAGCATTTGTAAACACTCAAGCGCGAAGCCACAACAGTCGCCCTACGTTTCGCTATTATCGCGAGAATCTGTTTCCGGTGCTAAAACTTTATGCACGTTTTCCAAGCTCTGCATTGCATGATTCGCCTTATCCGCGTGCAAGTGGCGAGCTTTACTTGCATCCGTTTTGCCGGGTCTGATTCCCGCGCGCCATGCTGAAAGCGTACGTGCAAGTGCTGCCTTGGCGGCACGTTCTGGCTCAACAAGCGCAGCTAGTTCGACGATGACCGGCCAAAATTCACACCTGCTTACAGAGGTCGCACTACGTTTGTCATCAACATTTGACTTTATGCGCACCAGCTTGCCAAACTTAATGCAGACGCTCGGCGCTTCGGGCAACGACCCAAGTGCGCTCGTACAGCAATTGATAGAACACCGTTTGGCGCTTCCATTCAGCGCGGCCATAGCAGAACAAGCAAGCAACGCCGCCATGCCTGAAAGCGCGTCAGCGGCAATTTTGAAATTAGCGTCAAATCTACAGGACAAACATCAGGCAAGCGCTAATGAAAGCCATTTGGCTGACACCCTGATTGCACTTCAGGCAGCAGGTGTTGCGACTTTAGTCATTAAAGGGCTCGCCTACGGCCGCGCGTTTTACCCAGACCCATCGCTAAGGCGCAGCACCGATCACGATATCTTAGTGGCGCCAGAAAGCCGCATGGCCGCGCATGATGCGCTGTGCGCGTTGGGGTTTTGGGCAACATCCGCAAACGTATTTCAATCGATTTGTGGTCAGGCGAGTTACCGCAAAAACATTCTAGATAAAACTGTAGAAATTGATCTGCACTGGGAGCTAGGGAATAACTTTGCGCTGCATCAGAAATTTGACTTCCAGACCCTTTTGAGTAGCGCTGTTGCAGTCGAAATTGGCTCCTATCGCGCGATGCGGATGAATGATCTTTTTTGCGCGTTGCACTGCGCGCTCAACTATTGCTCGGATCATCCCGCGCAAAGATCCTATTTGGCGCTGCTGGATTTAGCCCTAATCACCCGTGGATTTTCCCCCATTCAACAACAGCAGCTGCTCGCACTTGCTGATAGCACGCAAACACTCGCGGTCTTGCAATTTGCCTTTATCGAAGCCGAGAAACTTTTTGGCATTCCACTTTTAGCCGAGCAGCCTGTCGCTTTTTGTGCCGAAGACCCTTTGCTAAGAGCGCTTGAAACCCGCTTTAACAGCTCAGCACTATGGTGGCCAGTAACAACGCCCAGACCACTATCAGCTAAACTAAAGTTTCTTTGGTTCCAAGCCTTGCCACCAAAAGCATATATGCAAGCACGCTACAAAACCAAAAATGCGCTGTTAAGCCTGCATTTTAAGCGCTGGCTTTATGCCATTAACAGCCTTTGGCCACGAGCACAGCACTAATTGAGCGGTGCACTAAGCTAGCGGTGCACTAAGCTAGCGATGTCGCAAGCTGTAAAAAGAATCGCCTAACATCGAGTTCAGCAAGCTGGCGTGGAATTGCAAAATGCCCGGCGAATTCGGCCAGTAGCACCTCAGGTGTTTCAACGCCACGCTGTTGCAGCCTCGCTATCAGCCATGCGGCTGAAACATTGATGGTCAGCATCTCATCGCGCTTAGCAAGCATCAATATGGCGCCAATGCCCTCAAGCCCAGTAAAAGTCATCGCACCACACTCTAACGCCGAGTGCGCAGTCTGCACCGCAGTGCTTAAATTCCCTGCATTCGTCTGACCCGACAATTCCAGTGTGTTTTCATTCGTCACTTAACTAAAACCCCTTCAACTTCGACTTTGTGTTTCAAAAATTTCGGCATCAATCCGGCAAAATTGACTAGTTTTCCCAGGCCCAGCGCTGGCAACCCCTCGGTATCTGCACTATTGAAGGGAACCAGAGCAAACTCATCGAAATTGACCTTGTCATTGCGCCCCAGGCGGATGCTACCACCGGATATCTTATAGACGGCATCGGACTGCAGGCCACGCCGATTACCCGCCTGAAATGCGGCACCAGGCATCCAAGGCAGTAAAAGCTGAAGCAATCTCAAATCTCGTAATGGACTGTAAAGCGCAACACTCGCGCTGCTGGCGATTTGTTCCGCAGCCAAATAAAACGCGCGATTTAATGACGGGCTTAGCGCTTTTTGGCACACCGCTAGCGGATCGCGAGCCCCTTGCGCCCATCGCCCCAAAAGAATCCTTTTGACGAGATGGCGCAGCGCTAAAACCCTAGGTCCCGAGCCCGCTGTTAACAACGCGCGCAACAGCTTTCCGTATTCCTTTGTGCGCGTCGCCATTTGCGCTAAGTCAAGCACATTCCAGTCAAACAACTCATCACCACCATTACCGTCTATCAGCTGTGCGTACCCTAATTGTTGCGCCAGCTGTGCCACCTGCAGGCCAATTTGTCCGGCTGGAAACGGCACATAGTCTGTCGCGCTAAACAGCCGTTCTTGCCAGTGTTGAAATCCCGGTTCGCGGCAACTAATTGTCTCGTTTCGAATTTGCATTGCACCGACGAGCTGCGAAATTTTTGCCGACTCATCGCAGCTCAGGCCTGGAAATATGCAGGAAACACCGACGGGTGCATTGATGCCGGTGCACTTTGCTGACTGCATCGCGGATAAAATGATCAGCGTGGAATCCATGCCGCCGCTAAGACTGATCGCGGTTTTAGCGCGCTGCTGGCAGATCTCAATGGAGTTTCCTACTGCCGCGATCAGCTGATCAAGGGCGTCAGCAGGCGTTGGCAAACTGGAAAAGCCTCGCAAAAGCCTGCTAGGAGTCAACGTCGTTACGTTGATGCTTGGGAATTGGGCGCTAAAGCTAGCGCACGTACCGGGCAAATGCTGATGCATGCCAACGTACAAATCACAGCTTGCTGGCAATGCCAGTTCTTGTTGATACCCACTTAGCGCGGCTAGGCTAAGCGTAAGTGGCGCGGCAAGTGCCGCGGCAAGCTGGCGGATATCACAAGCGTGCACGCTGCCCCATCCAGTTTGCGCCCAGTGCAGCGGCAAACTTCCAAAGACGTCGCGCGCAACGTGCAGCCGGGATTGACGTCGGCAAAATAGCGCGATGGTGTATTGCCCAAAGATGCCCTCGAGATTGAACGCTTCGTTTGCTGCAAAGAGTCGAATCAAATCCCCCGCGCTGAGGCGGCGCGACTGCTTTGAAACGGGATCAACGACATACGGCCACCCCAAAACGATGCAAACATAGTGATCGCTAACGCAAAATTCGTTCTCAGCATCCAAACCCTGGTACAAAAATGCAGCTTGATCACTTTGCCACACCGCCTGCACGCTGCCGCGCCCTGGGGCAGCCTCAGCACCTCGAAGCAGGATCAACTCACTTTGGCTACGCTCGCCAAGTATGACGACAATGCCGCTCACGCGTTAGGCCAAATCGCGTCCAGGAGACGCGCAAACGCGGACTCCGGCGTATGCAAAATGTCGAAGCCTGTCGTCGCGCGAATGATCGGAACCTGGCGCAACAACCGGTGTATAAAAGCCAGCATATAGGCCCGTTCAATGTCAAAACCACGCTGCAAAAACAGCGGTGCACTCTGATTGATAAGCTGCGCCGTCGCTTCCAGTATGGAAATACTGCCAATCGCCGTTTGTGCTGTACGCGGCGCCGAATCTAAAAAAACCACCGCATCAATCGCCAAGGATGGCGCAAATCGTTGGTCACTCGGATGGATCCAAATACATTTTTCCGGCAAGACTCCAACCGCGCGAAACCTTACAAAACCGCGCAGTGAATGGGCGATTATCTGCGCGCCTTTAAAAACAGGGTCAGCCGTCAAACGCACCAAATCATCGGACACCACGGTGGCACCGAGGTGCAAAGCGCTGCGTACCAGCGTGGATTTGCCCGCCTGCGAGTTCCCGAGCACCAACAGCGTCCGTTGCTTGACTTTAATGGCTGCTGCGTGCAGTGACATCGATCCAGCCAGCAGCCACTGTTGCGCCAATGCCGCAGTCAAGGGCAAAAGCGCCAGTGGGTTTCCAATCGGCATGACCGTGTGAAAAATTAAGCGCGCAGGCGCATTTGACTGAAGTTGAACAGAGCCAAATTCGTTTCCCAAACGCAGTATGATTTCAGTCGGCGGGTCGAATTCAGGCCGCGCCGAAACAAGCATTGGCTTTTCAATTGGTAAAGGCGTACTCGGCGCTTCGGAAAATCCGTGCGCGCATTCTAACCAAGAACTAGACAGCCCATGTATCCACAATGATTGCCAGCTCGATAGGCTTCGTCTTGACATCGTTGTCACGAAAAAAAACGCCGCGCAATGCGCGGCGCCTTTTTCAAATTTCGACTAACTTTACAAGTTGTTTTCAGCAATAGACAAGGTTGGCACACAGATGATGGCGCCGCGTGCGCCACTGCTCGCCACGAAAGAAGCTGAATTCGTAGCAAAATTAACACCCGTGAATACATCCGACCACTTTGCAAAAACCTGTATACGATAAGAACTGCCCGATGCCAAATCCACGAATCGACGCACGGCTACCGAGTTAATGACAGGTTGATTCACACCGCTCGGGTTTGCAACATCAGTGATCAAGCTAGAATCGACTTCCGAGTGAATCACCCAACGAAAAAACAATTCCGTTTGAACCGTCGGGCCCACAGCAGGAATCTCGTCGATGACCATACGAACACCAATCGCCCCAATCCCGGCATCAAAATCTCCATTAGCACGTTGCAGACGACCTTCAGCATTTAACGTCAGATCAAGACCCGTGTTTGCTCCGGGGTTAATAACGCCAGTGTCAAGAACATTTAGAAATACGTTATCCGCCTGACCCAGCAAGGATGTGCAACTCGCTGGCGGTGTGTATGCTGGTTGGAAGGTACGAAACACGTAGGGACCAATCACACCGTTCACGATACGCTGATCCTGAATTGCATTCGCTGTCGAACTCCTTGGCGGATTCGCGCAGTTGCTCATATAACAGGCGTCAGCATAGAAACTATCAAAATCAATTTGCGCAGGTTTGGTATCAGCGCCTTTTGTTTGTGCGAATGAGTTAACGGAAAACAGTGTCAGCGCAATGGCTGTGACAAGTTTGAAATTCATTACCAACCCCTTTGACTTAAAATTTGACTAACTTACAACGGTTCAAAATTAGTTCCGTCAGACAGAACACCCGAGCCACCGCGGACTACGTCGGTTACTTTGACTGCGGAAAGAACCGCAGGTGCCGCATATTCATGTGCGTTCGCCGCTGTATCGACTGGTTTACCGTTGTCGCTTTGAGCATTCATCTTTGCTTCTCCCTGAATTAAATCCACTGCCTGTAGGCTAAATCATACTATAGGGGCGCGTCAACGCGCGATCCGGTGAACCCTAAACTTATTAGTAACGCTTTTTCACGACCTGGAAAGCAATAAATCAATAGAATTCGCGGCAAAGCTCTGCCGGAACTGACGTCGCTATTCTTCAGCAACGATAGACCACGGTAAACTTGGCAATCGTGCTGGCTGCGTCGTCCACAACTTCGTCGCAAATCACGCTCCACGCGTGCGCCAAGGTTTTATCGCTAATGCGCTGTACGCCTATAACCAAAACTGCGGGAGCAGCGCATTGTCGCGCCCAATGACACAACGCCATGGCGCGCGCGAGGCAGCGTGCATCGGGCACAATTTTGGCGGCGCGCTGAAAGTATTGCCCACGCTCGCGCCATTGAGTTACATCGGCCTTAGTTAGGTGCTCGCCGCGCTTGTTCAAGCTTAATATCCTTACGGACCGATCAAAGCCGAACGCCAGTAACAATACGCGCACGCAAACTAGCCGCAGCCAACAGCGCATGAGCAACCAAACCTTTATTTTAATCAAGCGAGCTAGCAGGTTCGGCATAACATCCGTTGGAAATAGCGATACAGCGACACGAATTCGACTGCTGCAAGGTGCAAAACACGACTCGGAGTTTACAGTGTCAAAGCACGTTGAGGATGCAACAAAGTAAGCGTCAAAAATCCACTCAAGAAAAAGCCCGCGCGCGGCGGGCTTTTCTGAACAACAACGGTAAAACGCGGCGATATCGTTATTTAATTTTGTATTCTTTATACAGTACATGCTTACGTGCCACTGGATCAAACTTCATGAACTCGAGCTTGTTCGGCGTCGCTTTCTTGTTTTTGTCGGTGGTGTAGAAATGCCCGGTCTTAGCGGTAGAAACCAATTTGATTTTGTCACGCATGGCGCAATCCTTTTTTCGTTAGACTTTAACGCCGTCAGCGCGCAAGTCAGCAAGCACCGCATCGATGCCGTTTTTGTCAATTGTACGCATCGCGTTCATGCTAATTCGCATGCGTACAAAGCGATTTTCGGAAGCAACCCAAAAACGGTGCCACTGCAGATTCGGAATGAATCGGCGACGTGTGCGGTTATTGGCGTGGGAAACGTTATTCCCGCTAATCGGGCGCTTACCCGTAATTTGGCAAACTCGAGCCATGGTCAAAACCTCTCAATCCTTGAAAGTCGGCAAA
>JAYVAQ010000611.1:0-17133 GCA_043750875.1 Rhodanobacteraceae bacterium | reverse complement strand
CGTCAAAAATCAGCACCGCGCCGTACTGGTCACAAATAGCGCGCAAGCCTGGCAAAAACTCTGGATTAGGCAGCACCATATTCATATTACCCGCCACTGGCTCGACAATGATCGCCGCGATATCCGCACCATGCGCCGCAAAACATGCCTGAACTTGATCCAGCGCATTAAATTCGCAGGTTAAAGTCAAATCCGCTAACACCTTGGGCACGCCAGGGGAATTGGGAAGTCCTAACGTCGCAACCCCGCTACCGGCTTTGACCAAAAATGAATCGCCGTGCCCGTGATAGCAACCCTCAAATTTCAATATTTTGTCGCGCCCGGTATAGCCGCGCGCCAGCCGAATCGCGCTCATGCATGCTTCCGTACCCGAACTGACCAAGCGCAGCATCTCGACGCTTGGCACCAATTTGCAAATTTCCTCGGCAAGCTCAGCCTCAGACGGGCAGGGCGCGCCATAGCTCATGCCATCACGGGCGGCCTTGCAGACCGCCTCGACAATCGCGGGATGCGCGTGGCCGGCAATCATCGGGCCCCAGGAGCCAATGTAGTCAATATAGCGCTTGCCCTCCACATCAAATAAGTAAGCGCCTTCGGCACGCGCGACAAAAAAAGGCTCGCCGCCGACTTGTCGAAATGCACGCACGGGGGAGTTGACGCCGCCGGGAATAACGAGTTGAGCGCGGGCGAATTGGGCGGAATTGGTAGTCATAATTTGGTGCTTATTTTGGAATTTGGGCGGAGCTTAGCGCAGGTGGGGGAAACACCGTGTTTTTGGCATTCATTAGGTACGAATCAGGTTGATGTGACGACGTGACCAGGTAGCTGCAATTGAAGTCCTTCGCCTGGGCTTACTTGGTATGTGCTGGCGGGACAAAACGCTGAAGCTAAAGCCGCGTTTAATATCGCAATTGGGCTGACTTTTGAGCGATCAATGCGGCAAATTTGAAGGCGCAACTTAGCGCCCATATTTTGGACGGGCGGATAATGCAGGCCCTGCGGCATTCAGCCCGCATTTTTGTTGAATTGCACTCTCTTTTAACGCCACTACCTTCGCATCACGCCGACCAAAAAGCCCCAACGGGGCGACATATATCAGCCCAGGGCAACGCCCTGGGTAATGGTTTAAAAAAGGTTTTTGAGCCCTGTAGGGGCGCAATAATGGTGCTGATTAGTCGCTTGGCAAACTCTGTAGCCGTCGACAAAACGATGGGTTGTGCACACAATGTCCGGCCAAATGGGTAATCTAAAAATGACGAAGCCGCCCGAACTTCCGTTCGAGCGGCCCATCGCCCAAAGAGCACATCGGACCAGCCGAGCGGTCAGAGGGGGAGTCGTGACATTAAGTTAGCGCGATGTTTGCGCTGGCGCAACTTTGTTTTTGGCGTTAGATAGCCCTGACCGCGCTAAGTCCAAGACGCTGAAATCTAGCGCCAAAGACTTTTTTAAAGCACATTTGAAACCCAATTCTTGGCATCAACGCGACCAAAAAGCCCCAACGGGGCGCGCTATTACAGCCTAGGGCAACGCCCTAGGAATTGGTTTAAAAAGGTCGTTGAGCCCTGTAGGAGCGCAACAAATGCTACCCATTAGTCGCGACGCATGTCCTAGACCGCCGTGAAAAAATCCGGATAGAAGACGCCATGCGTCTGGCATCAGAAAGGATCCCACACCGAAATACGTAAATTATTTGCCACGCGGCAGGGCCATTGGTCTCGAAATGCCAAACTCGACCTGCCTGCCAATTGAATTTCGGCGCTTGGGGAGCGGTTGATGACATCAGGGGAGTTTTTTAAGTCGCTATTGAATCGCAATGGCGTTGCGCAGTCCAAAGGTGACGGGCGCGAGCTATTTGCCTATCGGTGTACGAACGTCGAGTACCAAGCACTTTGTGAAATGGCCAAAACGGGCGTTATCAAGCGATTGCTTGACGGCGTTCAAAACGATGACATTTATGCGCCAGCTTTGCTTTGCTTGTTCGCAGCCGAGCGCCTATGGCGTCACCACGACGGTGGTACTTTTGAGTGGGAAGATGCATTGGGCATCACACCAAAATCGGTTCAAAAAACGTACGAAGTAATAACACGCGGGCTAAGTGGTTGGGGCCGATCAATAAAAAAGGCCAGTAATAAGACGGAGCGCTATCAATATATTTACACGCTAGCCTGTGAAGGCGGCTTGCCACTCAAGCTTTTACAAACGCCAAAAGTGCGCGAATACTTCAAGGCACTTCAGGGTATACGGGTTAGGCGAAACTCACCGATTTGCGCGGATCAGGCACGCGACGGGCTTTGTACTTATACATGCCGCCGGTGAAGCGACATTCGCCGGGCTGGACTAACTCATATTGTTCCCACGTTAGTCCCATAATGCCTCGACACTGATTGATGAGGTCATTCAATTTATTGTGCGTCGTCTCGGTGTCGCGAATGCCTGTAACACCGCCATGTGCATGGTTGTTTCGAATGCTGTTCGATTCCTGCAATACAGTTATTAATCGCCGATCAAATAGCATTGCCAAAACGGCGGGCGAATTTGTTCGAAACATCGCCGCACAGCGATCTTCGTCATCATTGAGCAATTTACGGAATTGCTTACTGAAGAACTCAATCACGCATTTCCATAACCCAAAAGTGGCTGCTTTAAAAGATAGGTTTCCCCGCTTCAACGTGTCATCAAGCGCGGTCGCATGTTCAATCCAAAACTCTGAGTCAGACTTCGCCGCACTCAGATATACGGTCGCCCAAAACTCGGCGAGTGCTTCGAAATAGTGTAGTAGAATTTCACTTTTTTCTTTGGTTGATGCATTTGATGCGCGGTAACGCCACAGTATTGACGCCAATGGGAATGGTAAACCTTCCATCCAGTTCTCTAGGGTGTCTTCGTGATTTACACGCCGGAGCTTTTGATTTAATTTCTCCAACGGCTTTGAATTTTCCCAAACGTCCGACTCAATTTCAGTCAGTTCCGCGCGTAACCCGTTTAGCCCGGACATAATCTCTAGAGCCTGATTTTGCAGCTTGATACTTGGCAAATAGAATGTGCCTTGAAGCAACAACGCCGTGTGGATTTGTTTGATTAAAGCTGAAGGCCCACATACGGTTTCAATGAAAAGTCGACCTATTTCTCTATTCAAAGAAGCCGTGACAAACCGGGCATCCCCAAGTTCTGCATTGAGAACAAGGCGGATCACGTTTGCCGACTTCACCTTGATCGCATCAGGGTGCAGCACAGCCTCAATTCGTCCTGTCATCGGCAGATAAAGGTCATTTGCACCATCAACCACGGCAGCGCTCGATCCTTTCAGAATTTGGTGCGTCTTCACTAGTTGCTGCATCGGGACTGCGTTTAAACCTTTACGTTTCGCCATTTCCTGCAATAGTTCTTTGGCCTCAATGGGTTTAAATCCTTGAAACTTTGAAAGTTCAGCCAAACGACCTTGAGCCGGCCTTTTTCCTGCCCGATGTGCTTTGAAGTTGCCAAAAATTTGGCTTTGCAGTTCGCTATCTGTTCCAAATTGAGCAGTAAAAATCATCTCCCGAGGTGTGCGGTCGAGCACTGCGATATAGGATTCGATGGCGGTCGTTTTGAGATGACCAGATGGCACGTGAACCAAGGCTCGGACGTGTACACCCTCCGCCGCTATGTTTTTCCACATGTGGTCACCGCGAGGTCCCAGGCACGAAGCAGATACAAGAAAGACAGCTCGGCCGTTCTCGGCAAGCTTTGACGCGGCCGAGCAAAGTAGTGCATCTCCGCCATCTGTCAGCGCTACGCCTCCATTTTCTGGAAAATACGCAGTGCGCAGGCGGTATCCAAACGGTGGCTCCGAAATGATGAGGTCGTATCGGTCTTGTAGTGGAAACTCGGTGGTTAAGCTGTTTCCATTAAATACCGTTGCATGTGCAGGTAGTAATAGTTCGGCAATTCGCGCGACGTCAGAGTTGAATTCAATCCCATGAACTACTGACGCATTCAGGCCAGCTGCCGCCAGCGAAAGTAGCAAACCGACACCACAAGCGGGATCCAGGACTGCAGTTCCCCCTCCTAGCGCCCCTATTTTCGCCATAAAGCTAGCGAGTTCGGCGGTCGATAGGTATTCGCCTGCTCTCTCGTAACGACTTTCGCTTACCAAAGAAAGCCACACATTCAATCGTTCTCGTCGATGCATTGCGTCGCTGGCTTGTTCAAACCAGCCCCTTACATGGAAAGGCGACTCAGGATTCCCTTGATGTTCCGCGAGATAATCCAACAAGCTTTTGACTAATTCCTTGGTCATGATTCTTCATCTTTCCGGGGTTGCAAATCGTCTGACGATAATACGGCGAAAAAGCCTGTCAGCATTGCTTGCTGGATTATCAAACGCAGCATAAGGTTAAAGAGCTTGATCGGAGGATGACGCCGTTTAGTTTGCCGGGTTAGGCGCGATGATCACCGCGCTTTTTTGCACTTTCGTAAACTAAATCGAGGCCACAACAGATGCGTACCCAAACAATCAATATTCAAGAAACGAAAACGCAACGCTCTACGCCAGTCGAGCTAGTAGCAGCGCCATTAGTCGATGCCGGTTTGCACCCATTAGGTGGTCTGCGCCACAAGGCGAACATCAAGTTAGATCTAAAGAAAGATTTCGAGCAGGAAATAAACGAAATGTTCGGTTCGTAAGCCCGCCTACCTTGGTAATTGCGCACCAATTTCCGACGCCTCACCCTAACCCTCTCCCCGCGCGAAGTCTTTGATTCTATTGGACTATTTTTGCGTGGAGAGGGAACTAAACCTCAGGCGCCCAGGTCCTCACGCTGCTGCAAAGCCCACATCTGCGCATATTCACCGGCTTTGGCAAGCAGTTCGTCGTGCGTACCCGATTCGGCAATTTCCCCATCAACCAACACTAAAATTTGATCGGCATTGACCACGGTGGACAGCCGATGCGTCACCATGAGCGTGGTGCGCTCGCGCGCAATCGCATCGAGCTGGCTTTGAATCGCGCGGTAGTGGAATCGAGGGCGGAGGTGGCTTCGTCAAAAATCAAGATCGGTGGCGCTTGCGGACTCCTTTTGTGGTGGAATTGCTTGAGTTTCATCACTTCAAAGCTTGGCACAGAATGCCGTGTCAGCGCCGGGAGGAGTCCATCCCGTTATTCCAGTGGTCAACGGCAAAAAAAAAGTTCAGCACTTGAAGCTTAGTTTAGAAGTCCTTTAAGGCGAGCAAAACGCGATCAAAAAAGGCCGTAATAAAGGCTGTAGCCGTTTGTTGCGCCCCTTCAGGGCTCAACGACCTTTTTTAAACCAATACCTAGGGCGTTGCCCTAGGCTGTAATAGTGCGCCCCGTTGGGGCTTTTTGTTTGGCGTGATGCGAATGTCGTGGCGTCAAATGTGAGTTTAAATCAGTAAATATCCTAATTTAACGGCACTACACCCCCTCTGACCGCTCGGCCACCGCAGATGTCTACCAAAATAATCAATATTCCCGATGCGAAAACGCAACTCTCCACGCCGGTCGAACGAGTCGCAGCGCCATTGGTTGACGCGGCTTTTCGGCCAGTTCAACAGCGCAGATCGAGCTCGTTCTTTACTAGTAGTCCGCGATCTCTACATCTTCAGCGCCCGCCAGCATCCAAAGGAAACAGACACGCCATTGATCGTTGATTCTGATGCTTTATTTTTCCGCTCAGTCGCCCTTCAACGCTTCCAGCCGATTCCCAGGCGGCACCTAGGCGCAACTCAGCCTACGTGCGCTAAACTTTGGCACCGATTACCACTTGAGCATGCACTGATGAGTACTGGAACGCCCCACGTTGCCGAAGACGGCAAACCGACCAAACTGACCCCTCTTGCCGCGTTGATTTTTTCTTCCCGTTGGCTGCAACTGCCGCTGTATTTGGGCTTGATCGTTGCGCAGGCGATTTATGTGGTGCAGTTTGTGCGCGAGCTGATGCACCTGATGCACGCAACTTTTGGGCATGTAGAGCCGATCGCTGGGGCGGTGCAGCACAATGCCGAAACCATGCTGATGCTGACGGTTTTGGGATTGATTGATGTGGTGATGATCTCGAACCTATTGGTCATGGTCATTGTTGGCGGCTATGAAACATTTGTGTCGCGTTTAAATTTAGCCGGGCACCCGGATCAGCCGGAATGGTTGAGCCATGTCAACGCGGCTGTTTTAAAGGTCAAGCTTGCTACCGCCATCATTGGGATTAGCTCGATTCACTTGCTTAAAACCTTTATTGAAGCCGGCGCCGCGCATTCCAAGCTGACCAACGATCAAATCATGTGGCAAACCATCATTCACTTGGTGTTTGTGGTGTCGGCGATTGCAATTGCTTACGTTGACCGCTTGATGCAACCGGCGGTGGCCAAATAGCGGTTTGTCTTTGGAAGAAGCTTCAAATTCTTGATGGCTTGGCGACTGTCATCCCGGCGCAGGCCGGGAACCATTTTGATTTTCAAGCTTAGCAACTTAAGTCAATATTTAGTCTTGAAAATGGACCCCGGCCTGCGCCGGGGTGACGTTAGGCAAAAATGTTTATTTCGGCAAAATTTGGACAACGCCCTACGGTGATAATGTTTAGCCACACCAAACCCGCGCATTACGAAACATACGCAACCAAGGGCTAGCTTCGGCTAGCCCTTGTGGTTTGTAGCTCATTTGCGTGGTGCGAAACACGCGTTCGGGGTGCGGCATCATCATTAATATGCGGCCGTTCGCGGCACTAAATCCTGCGGCTCCGCCCGGTGAGCCGTTGCTATTCCAAGGAAATACTTCAGTGGGCTGATGTGTGCCATCGACCATGTGCAAGCAGCTGCTGATTTCTTGGCTGTTGCCAAAATCGGCGCGCCCTTCGCCATGACTCACCACGATTGGGGCGGTGGTTCCGGCCATGCCTTGCAGGAAGATCGAATTTGACTCGGCTACTTGTACCAGCACCATTCGCGCCTCGTACTGTTCACTCAAATTACGCCGCAAACTTGGCCAGTTCTGTGCACCAGGAATCAGCGATTTTAGCCCTGACAACATCTGGCAGCCGTTGCAAACACCCAAAGCAAAAGTGTTTTCGTCATTAAAAAAGCGCTGAAATTGCTCAGCTAATGCGTCGTTAAACAAGATCGACTTTGCCCAACCAAGGCCCGCGCCCAGCACATCGCCAAAAGAAAAGCCGCCACACGCGGCAAGGCCAGTGAATTCTTTCAACGTACGCCTGCCGCTAGCCAAATCGCTCATGTGCACATCGACGCACTCGAACCCGGCAGCACTAAATGCCGCTGCCATTTCAATTTGGCCATTGACGCCTTGCTCGCGCAAGATCGCCACTTTCGGGCGCTTTCCCGTCGCAATCATAGGCGCCGAAATATCGTCGCCTGCATCGAAGCTTAAATGCATTGACAGTGGCAGCGCGTCGGCATCGGCTGCGCGCGCAAAATCAGTCTCAGCACAGCTTGGATTGTCCCGCAGTCGCTGCATCTCGAAACCTACACGGTGCCACGCTTGCAAAAGTTCGCCGAGTTCGAAATTCAGAGAAGTTCCTGCCACTGCCACGCGCCGATCCGTCGCCACTCGTGCAATCAAGCGGTGCGGTAACGCATTCGGCAGGCAACGCGGATCACGCACCTGCACCAGTACGCCAAGCTCCTCATTGAATAGCTCCGGTGCTGGATTTGCTGCATCGCTCAATACGATATCCAAGCCCACCCGGCCCGCAAACGCCATCTCGCACAATGCCGCCCACACGCCACCATCGGATCGATCGTGATATGCGCCAATGAAACCGCGCGCGGCGTTGAGCCAATCACACAGGGCAACTAGGTCTTCTGGGAATTCCAAATCGGGTGCGGGGCCGAGCTCCGCCCCGCTGACCTGCGCCAGCATGCTCATGCCTAGGCGGCTTGCGCCTCGGCTCAGATCGATTAAATACACATCGCCACCCTCGGGGACTAGCTGCGGCGTTAAATTGCCACGCACATCGCTAAGTGGCGCGAACGCCGAAGCGATCAAACTCATCGGCGCTTGAGTTTCATGCTTTGCGTCATTTGATTGCCAGCGCGCGCGCATCGACAGCGAATCCTTGCCCACCGGGATGCCGATACGCAAACTGGCGCAGAGCTCACTGGCGGCTTTTACACCGGCGTAAAGCTCGGAATCGCTTTGTAAATCGCCGCACGCCGCCATCCAATTCGCGGATAGTTTAATCGCGGAGAGACTCGCCACGGGTGCCGCCAAAACATTGGTAATCGCCTCGGCAATCGCCATGCGCGCGCTGGCGGCGGCGTTAATGACTGCGATTGGCGTACGTTCGCCGAAAGCAAATGCTTCGCCGGTGTAGCCGCTGAAATCTGCCAATGTCACTGCGCAGTCTGCCACCGGCACTTGCCAAGGCCCGACCAGTTGATCTTGATAGCTCAAACCGCCGACCGTGCGGTCCCCGATGTGGATCAGAAAGCTTTTTGCCGCCACGGTTGGGTGGCGCAACACGGCTAGGCAGGCGTTGCGCAAATCTAGCGTCAAATTGTCTGTAACGGTGTTTTGATTCGGATTCAACACACCCACACGCTGCATTTTGGGCGCATTGCCAAACAATACCGACAACGGCAAATCCACGACCGCGACACCGGCAAGTTCGACGTGCAAATGCCGCGCTAAAGTGGCGTGGCCGACCAGCGCCACCGGCGCCCGTTCGCGTTCGCACAGCGCCAAAAAGCGCGCGACATCGGTGGGTTTGATGCCAAGCACATAGCGTTCCTGCGCCTCGTTGCTCCAAATTTGCATGGGCGACATCGCCGGGTCGTCATTCGCGATTTTGCCTAAATCAATCGTGCCGCCAACTTTAGAATCGTTCAGTAGTTCCGGAATGGCGTTACTCAAACCACCGGCGCCGACATCATGGATCGAAACAATGGGATTCTCGGAGCCTAAACCCATGCAGCGCTCAATGACTTCCTGACAGCGGCGTTGTAGCTCGGCGTTATCGCGCTGCACGCTGGCAAAATCGAGTGCCAAACTCGAGCTGCCAGCGGCCACGGATGACGCGGCACCGCCGCCCAAGCCAATCAGCATCGCCGGCCCGCCCAGCACGATTACCGCATCACCGGCTCCCAGCGTGCCTTTCTCAACGTGCATGGCCCGCATGCGCGCCAAACCTCCAGCAATCATGATCGGTTTGTCGTAAGCGAAATGGCGTGCGCGTATTGCATCTTGATATTCAAACGTACGGAAATAGCCGGTCAAACACGGCCTGCCGAATTCGTTGTTGTAAGCCGCAGCACCCAACGGTGCTTCGGTCATGATTTGACTGGCACGCGCCATATGGCCGGGCAGGGCGCGCGGCGTTTCCCAGGCCTCGCTAAGATTAGCGATGCGCAAATGCGCAGTCGAAAAGCCGACCATGCCCGCTTTCGGTTTGCCACCGCGTCCGGTAGCACCCTCATCACGCAACTCGCCACCCGAGCCGGTAGCCGCACCCGGAAAGGGTGCGATCGCGCTCGGGTGATTGTGCGTTTCCACTTTGATCGCAAACGGTTGCGGCTCTGGCAAGGTGGCATAGTTGCCGTTTGCATCTGCGAATAATGCTGCTGCCATAGGCCCAGCGATGACTGCGGCATTATCCGAATAGGCGCTCAGAGTGCCCTCCGGGCTAACGCCGTGCGTCAAGCGAATCATGGAAAACAGCGAGCGCCTTTGCGGGAACCCATCCAGCGTCCAGCTGGCGTTAAAAATCTTGTGCCGACAATGTTCAGAGTTTGCCTGCGCAAACATCATTAGCTCAGCATCGGTTGCAGCGCGTCCGAGTTCTTGGAAACTTTTACTTAGGTAGCTAATTTCATCTGCAGACAAGGCCAAACCCAGACGTACGTTCGCCGCTTGCAAAACTTCAACCGTATATGCCACGTGTTCAATCGGGCGCGCCGCTTCCGTAGCAAATAGCTGATGCAAATGCGCATCGTCCAGCAAACTCATAGTCAGCGGGTCGTGCAAAGCACGCGCCAAGCCATCGCTCAGCGACGGCAATGCTGATGCCAGAAAGAACTCCTGCACCCGCTCAACCCGCGCAATATCAATTCCGCACGAGCGCACAATATCCGTTGCCTTGCTGGACCAAGGCGAGCGCAGGCCCAAGCGGGGTGCTACAAATACCGAATTCGCACTGGCGGCATCGGCCGGTTCATCGTCTAGCAGAATCTGCGTGAGCTTGGCGATCTCTGCCTGCCGCGCCCCATCCAGCAAAAAAACTTGACGAGTATCAAGCACTTGCACGCCAAACTCGGCCAAACTAGCGTTTAAGCGCGCCAATCGAAACACACTGAGCGCACGCGGGCCGTTGATGCGAATAACGTTCGTTGATTTCATCAAGGCGGCCCGATTTTGTAGGGCCGGAAGTTTAGCCTAGGGGTCAGGGCGGAAGCCCCGATTGCCTTAAGGTTGGCTTAGGGGAAATTCACTTTGATGATTTTGTGCTTGAGCCAAACCTCAAAAGCGATGCCTAACCGAAGCCTGTCCGATGTAATTCTTTAAGCGCCAACGGCGCGAACTATTACAGCCTGGGGCAACGCCCCAGGAACATTTGCCCGGACATTTGACGAGGGCTGAAGGCCCGATCCATCAATCTTGCGAACTTATGATCCTGCAAGACTCGTGCAATAAATACGCTGGCTAGCGTGGAGTCAAAAAGGCACCATGAGAAAGTTTAAATTTGAGATTTAAGGCCGAATGTCATGACTGAATCGAGAAACGAAAAGAATGAGTCAGATTAAAACGCCATTGGCGGTTTTTAGGGCGGCAGGAATGGTCGCTGTGCACGGGCTCATCGGTCTTGAGATTACAGCGCAAGATGCTCAGCCGCAGCAAGGCGGCTAAAGCGGTAACGTGATACAGACTTGTGCTCTTCTCAATGGCCGGTTTGCGCAAGTCAAAATTTTATAACCATCGTGGTTGAAAAATGCTCCAAAAAACCCATTCTATTCCCTAGATGACGTGCGCTTAGCGGCGATTGCCAAGCAGTTTTTTATTGAGCCTAAAGCACTAACGCAGTCGCGCGAACTTGGATATAGCTTGGAAGCTGTGCTGAGAATATTGAAGCATTTGGACATAAAGCACCACAAGACTTATGACTACCCCGAACGCGGATTTGCGCTTGATGCTTATAGAATTAAATCGGTGAGCGAACAGGGTCAGGTTGATGATATTTACATCAAGTTTGCACTGCGCGGAGTAGGTAAAAATCGAGTGCTTCTAGTGTCGTTTCATCTTACAAATTAGTTGGATGTATAGATATGAAATGTTTAATTTGCGACGTGGGCAACCTAATTCCGGCACAGCGAACAGAAGCGCTGCACTACAAAAAACGCGTGTTAACTGTGCAAGGTTTTTGGGTATCGAACTGCGATCAATGCGGCGCATGTCTGGTTACACCGTCGCAAGCAAAGGCAAATCAGCGCTTAATGGCTGACGCTGAGCGTCAAGCCGATGGCGTGCTTGTAGGCGATGAAATCAAAGCTGTGCGCGAATTTATGGGACTTAACCGCAGCGAGGCTTCCAAGGTTTTTGGTGGGGGGCCGAATGCGTTTAGCAAATACGAACGTGGCGAAATTCACCCATCAGAAGCCGTGAATAAGCTATTGCTGCTGGCCCGGGACATTCCTGCCGTTCGGTCAAAATTACTAAAAAGTGCCGGGTTCGTGGTCAGCCACAAACAAACACGCACAGCCGAATTAGCGCCCGCAACCATCTAAATCACCGCGCAATATCCATCCCCAGGCGCTCACATAGTCCAGCAAAGCCCGGAGAAGATGAAATGAAGTGTCTTTAAAGACTTCACAAACCCCAACGCAGCTTCACCAAAAATTGATCCGAATCGCGCAGATCAAAACTGTCCTGAAATAGCTCGACTGAGCTGCGTGAATCATCGCGTTCTTGTTCGATGCCACCGCGCGCATAGACCACGTAGAGCTCGCGCAGCGGCGCGAATTCGTACTTATAGCGCAGCTGCACACCCAAATTGCGCACTTGTAGCGGCGCAATTTGATCATTCGTGGCAAACGGTACGCCACCTGGCCCTAGCCGCACTGCGCGCGCATTGTTGGCGTTGATAATCAGCGATTGCAGCTTTAAGCGCAGCTCGTGCTTGGGGCTGGGTATCCAATTCGCGTTGAAATTGGTGGTGAGTTGGGAGCGCCTATAGCGCGCGAATAGATCGGGTATCGCGCCATTTGCGGTGACGTCTGCACCGCGCCAAACGAGCCAATCCGTGCTTTTACGCCAGCGCAGCGTGCCATCCAATGCCAATGCGCTATTGGCTTGATAATTGACTGTTGCGACAAACTCCCACGCGCGCCCGCCCAAACCTTCCTGAAGATTTCGCACCGAACCGCTCGCGCGCCATTTGCCAAGCTGTGGCCCCTGATAAAAATGCGACAGACGTAATCTAGACGGGCGCCGCATTAAGCCATTGCCACGGGAAATTAAATCGTCGTAGCCCGCGCCATTCCAAAGCAATTGCGTACTGGCGAAGCCACCATCGGCAGCATTGAATTGCCGATAGGCGAACACCTGATCGGTCAAGCTATCGCCCCGATCATTCGCATTGGCGTCATAGGAGGCGCTGTAAGAAACTGAGGCGCCATCTTTGCGTGGCGTTTGCGGGCGCCAGGTACTTCCGATGTTGATGCTGTTGAAATCTGATCGCGCCAAATAACCGAAATCGTTGAAGTCTAGATTGCGGCCAAAGTGCGTTAGGAAGCTTCCAAAATCCCAAGCCTGGCCGCTATAGCCCCAACTTGCGGTGCCGCCAAAATCGCGGACTATGCCAGTTGCACTATCGATATCGCTGGCAATTAACAGTGCGTCAAAACTATTGTGTTCACCGGCCCGCACTTTAAAGTCTGCGCCGTGCACCAAGGCATCTAGGCCAAACGGGTCTGAGACTTGGGTTAGCACATAACCGGCGCTGAAAACTCGCCCCGGAATCAGGGTACGCACGGCGAGAAAGTCTTTGCCGCCGTAGTCACTTTCACTGGCGGCAAACGCGCCATATTCAATTCCGTGACTTGCGCCAGTGAATTTGACCGCACCATCCAAATCGTTCCCGGCGCCGACGCGGCGGGTGTAAATCAACTGGTTATAATTCTTGTCGCGCACATCGAAAAACGCCTGATTCTCAGTGAAAAACGGGCGCTTATCCGAAAACGTGACTTCTACAGCGTCAAAATTGACCACTAATTGGTCCGACTCAACTTGGCCAAAATCTGGCCGGATAGTCGCGGTTAATGCGAACTCAGCGTTCGGCCGCCACGACACATCCGCGCCACTGCGTGCGCTGGTGCTGTGATCAAAAAAATCATACTGTACGCTTGCGTAGGGCACCACGCTGAGTGCGCTTTGCTGAAAGCTTGCAATACTCAGCTCCGCAAAATCGGACAAATAGCGGCTCTGCGTGGCGCTAATCGCCGGGTAGGAATGGCGTTCACCTAAATTCCAGACGGCGCGATCAAAACTCAAGCCAATGGTGCGATTCTGGCCTCTGGATTTTGCCATCGGTACGCTGGCCCAGGGGATCAAAAGCTCTGCCGTCCAGCCTGCATCGGTGCTGGCCACGGCCGATTGCCAGACGCCGTCCCAATCGCCGCTGAAAACATTTTCGCCACTCCAAATGCCGTCCTTTTGCGCACCGCCAGCACTGACTGTGAACTCATAAGCACGATTGCCACCGTCGTCAAAATCAATGATTGCTGACACCGCATCGCTGTTGGGTAGCGCATCCCGCGCGCGGGAGTCGGCGCTGCGCGTCGCTGGATCGGG
This sequence comes from Rhodanobacteraceae bacterium, assembly GCA_043750875.1. Taxonomy (GTDB): domain Bacteria; phylum Pseudomonadota; class Gammaproteobacteria; order Xanthomonadales; family SZUA-5; genus JANNYA01. The sequence goes on along the minus strand of JAYVAQ010000611.1, from coordinate 3,341 downwards.
TTGCATGCAGATAAACGCAATTGCTAAACCCTCCGGCGTGGACAGCAGTTTGACCGCAGTTTTTAAACGCGGCGGTGTGCGATTAAACGGCTGTGTCAGCGCGAAATCAGTGATTTCGCTGGCCGCAGTCCACTGCGGATCCGAGGGCGTGCCATCCACGAGGATCGCCGCGTGCGCGCTGTTAAGTGCCGCGATTGCAGCAAAAGTGACAAAATGTGATCGCAAATTTGACTCGCAAGCGGCCGATTGGCCAGGATTTCATGCGGTCACGCAAGTTTTGGGCCAAGGTTTTGAACTGGATTGACCATTAGAGCTTGTCGGTGCGGCGCTGCCGCATGATTACATTGATCTTTTGGCATTTGCCTTGGAATCAAATTCTTCCCTTTGTAGCGCAAGGCAACGCACAGCAAAAACCACTTTTTTTGCGAGCGGGCCAGGAGCATGTCGAGGCCGTAAGACACCTAAGATTTTCCGAATGGAAAATCTTAGATTAAACCAACGCCCCGCCACAACTTGACCCCTGCCCCGCTGTGCAGCCAAAACAGTGCCCCGCGACGCGAATTGGTCGGCCCACGAAATCGGCGGTCAATAACTCGCGCAGATGGGTTTGGCTCGATAAAACTGCGTCGTTTGCTGCAACTGGCTGCCCTAGTGCCAGACCGAGCATTTGATTGAAATCGCAGTCATAAACGAAGCCACGATAGTCAACGCTGATTAGATCCCTACACATCACGTTTTCTAAATTGGCGTCCTGATGATTTTCGTGCAGCAATTTCATGTAGGGCTCGAATTCGCCTTTGCTTTGCAGCCACGAGCCGAAGCGTTTGATCGGCATATTCGCTAGCGTGTAGAGCTTATTGAAAACGATGCCGTGTTCTTGCAGTAAGCGCGCTTTGTAGTCACTTTCCAATTTGCCTTGCGCGCCAGGTAAGTACGGCCCGCCAGGGTTGTAGACCAGATTTAATTCAAGCCCGCTGTCAGCAACGCCAAAGCCAAGGGTGTTCATATGTTTCAGCACCCGCACGCTAGACGCAAACACGCCATCACCGCGCTGGTTGTCGACATTGGTTTCGGTGTAGCAGGGTAGGGAGGCCACCACTTCCACGCGCTGTTCGGCTAAAAAATCCGGCACCCATTCATAGCCAATTTCTTCGGCGATGGTTGGATTGAATCTGTCCATCACGTGGATGCCGCTGGCGCGCGCGCTGCGTACTAAGTATCGAAAATGCGGGTTCATTTCCGGCGAGCCGCCGGTCAAATCCAGCGTTTTTATACCCTGTTTGGCGGCAAAATCTAGGCTTAAGTCAATGATTTCCTTGCTCATTTCCTCTTTGCGAGTGGGCCCGGCATTGACGTGGCAGTGTAGGCAAGCGATGTTGCATCGATAGCCTAAATTGAGCTGCAGCGTGCTCAATGACCGACGTGAAATCGCCGGGAAGGCAATTCGTTTTAGCAGGGGTAAGGAATCGCGCATGGTTAGTTTTCTTACTTGTGGCGAAATGGAAAAAGCAGCAGGCCAAATAGCGTGTGCGGCGTTTGGCTGCTGGGCAGGGTGCCAAAGCTTGAGGATGTTGATTGCGCGTCGGCGCGAAAGCTGCGAAACAAATAGTCCCACAGTGAAATGCTACTGCCAAAGTTGCTGTCCTGATCACTTTTTTCCAGGCGGTGGTGAATCCGGTGCAGCGTCGGCGTAATGATTATCCAGCGCGCCCAGCGCTCTACGCACTTCGGAAGGCCCAAGCGCGTGTGCGTCCACAGCGCGCCAAGCGATAGCGTAAGTTCAAAGATCAATACCGCGAGCGCAGGTGCGCCCAGCAATGCAATCGCGGCCAACTTGAGGCCCATAGATAGCGCAATCTCTAGCGGATGAAAACGCACCGCGAGTGAGACGTCGAAATCTTCATCGCAGTGGTGCACGCGGTGCAAGCGCCATAGCCAAGGGATCTGGTGCATCAAGCGATGCTGTAGGTACACCAGCAGATCCAGCAATAACACGCTAATCGCAATCAGCGCCCACATCGGTAGCTGCAAATGCTGCAGCAAACCACCGTCCTGTTGCAGCGCAAACTGCACGGCCAACACCGGAAAGCAGATGCGTAAAACCAGCGTGTTGAGCAACATGAGGCCAAAATTTTCCCGCAACCGCTGCCGCCGCTGTGGCGTCCAAGGCATCGGCGTCAAAACTAGCTCGGCTAGGCTCAGTGCCAGCAACGTCGCAGCAAACACGACTAGCCGAATACTGCCTTCATGTTCTAACACATGGATGACTAGCAGCAGGCCGGCGCGCCCGCACCACTGGAAGCCACCGGTGCCGGGCCGCAATCAAACAGGCCAAAATGCTGCAATTTTTCCCCGACCACGCGGAAATGTTTGCTATAGCGGGTGCTGCCCACCATATCGGCGGTATTGCCGCACACCAGCATCGGTTTGCCGGTAATAAAGTGATGATGATCGTCCAAATCAAACGCGTGCGGCATCTCAGCAATCGTGCCCAAGTAAGTTGCCACTTGACCAAAATCTTCGCAGCGATCTTCCAGTGCTAGTTTGAACGCGCGAATCGTCAACGAGCTAAAAGCGATGTGGCCAATTTTGCGCACCACCTCGCTATCGTTTAATTCAATCGGCGTTGATTTCAATACCCGCACATCATGGCAGCCTTGTTTTTCCATAATCCGGCGGAAGTCTTCTTTGTAAAGTGCGCCGCCTAAACATTCGCCCAAAAGCACCGGGTCGCGCTGTAGTACGGGTGGAATACGTTTGTCGGCGAATACGTCGGAGAAATATAACTCACCGCCCGGTTTAAGTACGCGCATTACTTCTGCAAACAGCTGAGTCTTATTCGGCGAGAGATTCATCACGCAATTGGAAACCACGATATCAATCGAGTTATCCGCGATGCCAATACTGCGCAAATCCTCGATTAAACCTTGATGGAAGCTGACGTTTGATGCCGCATACCCGAATTTTTCTGCGTGCCAAGCTTGATGCCGACGCGCCACCTCCAGCTGTTCGGGCGTCATATCCACACCGATCACGCGCCCGCTGGCACCGACCAGTTTGGACAGCACAAAACAATCACGGCCGCTGCCGCAGCCCAAATCCAGCACAGTCATGCCCTCAAGCGCGGGTGGAATCGGCGAGCCACAGCCATAAAAGCGCGCGCTGACTTCCGGGTGAATCTGCGCCATCAACGGCCGTAAGTGCGCGGGCACCGATTCAATCGTGCAGCAGGCGGAGGTTTTTAGATCTTGGTTGCTTTTTAGAACTTCGCTGTAATAGTGGCGAACGGAGTCAGTGGTTTCGGTGTCCATGGAGGCCTTGTGGTTTAGTAAATGTTTTGT
>JAYVAQ010000610.1:0-8094 GCA_043750875.1 Rhodanobacteraceae bacterium | reverse complement strand
CGCGATGTCAGCACTGATTTGCTCAATCGTGCGGTGGTCGATGAACCGCCGGTGCTGACCCGCGATGGCGGCGTAATTCGTGCGGGCTACGATGCGAGTTTGGACGAATTGCGTGGCCTCAGTCAGAACGCGGATGGCTTTTTGGCTGATCTTGAGACGCGCGAACGCGCCGCTAGCGGTATCAACACGCTCAAGGTTGCTTACAACCGGGTGCACGGCTTTTATATTGAAATATCAAAGCTACAAATCGCGCAGGTTCCAGTCACCTGGACACGCCGGCAAACCGTCAAGGACTCGGAACGCTATATCACCGAAGAATTAAAACTGTTTGAAGACAAAGTGCTTAGCGCCCGCGAACGCGCATTGGCGCGTGAGAAGGCACTGTATGAGCAATTATTAGAATTGCTAGGAACCGAACTTGTCGCATTGAAGGCCAGCAGCGATGCGCTGTGCGAACTTGATGTATTGTGTTGTTTAGCCGAGCGTGCGCACGCGCTGAATTGGTGCAAACCCGAGTTCACCACGCAGCCGCTGCTGGATATTCGGGCGGGCCGGCATCCGGTGGTTGAGCACGTGATGGACGGCCCATTTGAGCCGAATGATTTGTGATTGGACCCTGGGCGCAAAATGCTGATTGTTACCGGGCCAAATATGGGCGGTAAAAGTACCTATATGCGGCAAAATGCCTTGATCGTGCTGCTCGCACATATGGGTAGTTTCGTGCCCGCCGAACGCGCGCTGTTTGGCCCTATTGATCGCATTTTTACCCGTATCGGCGCAGGCGATGATTTGACGCGCGGGCAGTCGACTTTTATGGTCGAAATGACCGAAACCGCCGCAATTTTGCACTCGGCAACCGAATTTTCTTTGGTGTTAATGGACGAAATCGGGCGTGGCACCTCAACCTATGATGGCTTGGCGATCGCTAATGCAGTGGCGGTGGAATTAGCGAGTCGCAATCAATCTTATGCGCTGTTTGCCACGCACTATTTTGAGCTGACTGAGCTTGCGCAAAGCTTGGATAACGTCGCAAACGTGCATGTAGAAGCATTGCAGCGCGGCGATAAGCTATTGTTTTTACACGCGATTAAGGCGGGGCCAGCATCGCAGAGCTTTGGCGTAAACGTCGCAGCTTTAGCAGGTATGCCTGCCAGCGTGCTGCGGCGAGCGCGCAAGGTATTGCAGGAGCTAGAGGAAAAAGCGCGCGCGCACGCCAGTACGCCGCAGCTCGGGCTATTCGACGCGCCAGCAAGTATTCCCGTGCCCGTGCACTCCGACAAATTGGCCGAGATGTTGCGGGAAATCGACCCCGACGCGTTGACTCCAAAAGCAGCGCTGGAATGGCTATATCGGCTGAAGGGCGTGGATGCTTAAGCGGTTTGCGGCTGTTGCGGTTTGTCTGCTGGCGATTTGGGCGATCAGCCTGGAGCGCACCTACGCTTGGCTAGGTCTACAGTCCAGTGCGAGCGAGCGTTGGCTAAACGCCGGCATGCATCCGCTGAGCTTTGATTTCACCGAAATTGATCGGGGCGATCCACGCTGGCAGTTAATCGGGCAGGGTGGTTTTGGCGCAACCGTCGTGTCTGAGCCCGATGGTTTGTACGTGCAACCACTACAGACTTCATTTGATTTGCGGCTGAATTTAGCCGGTGCGCGATTGGCACCAAAGCAAGTGGATGCGATGAAATTGGATGTACGCGCGCAACCGGGCTGGGCATTGCCTAAGTTTTCGTTTGCCGTGCATGCGGGTGTGGAGGACGCGGGTTGGATCGCAGAATTGGGCGGTGATCTTAGCCAGCTTATCCATTTGGAAGCTTTGGAATTTAAGCGGGAGCCGTCGCGGTCGAAAGTTGAGCATTGGAGCGCGCTACCACCGCTAACGCATCTGCGGCTTTATGGCGGCGATGAAAATAAGGCGCCTTTTGTATTAGCAAAAGTTGCGTTTACAACAACGCAAAAAATGTCGAGCACCGCGCTTAAAGGCCTACGCCCTGAGCCGCTATTGCAAGCGTTTGATGCAGCGCGCTCGGGTCCAAATTTTGCCGATACAGACTATCGCGGGCCCTGGTTGGTGCCCATCGTGCAAATGTGGATAACCGTTGCGAGCCTGATTTTTGCATTCGCGTTACTCGCATTTGAATTTGCCAGCGAAGTTCCCAAGCACCGAGCGCGTGCGCGCGCATTGCTGGTGTCCGCGTTGTTTTTGCCAATAATCTCAATGCTGTGGGGCAATCCAGACTGGCCAGTTGATCGCCAAGCGGCGATTGCGCCCCAGTGGTTTGTGCTGATGCTGGGCCTGTTGATCGCGGTTATGTACCGCTGGATCAACAAGCCGCCGCGCATTCAACTTTTAATTCTAAATACTGCAACCAAAGCCGCCTGGGTTAGTTGCGCGGTGCCAACAATCGCCGCTTCGCTGGTGTTGGTCATTGGATTCGGTGCGCTGCCCGCGCAAGTTGGGTTCGAGGCGCAGCACTTTGGGCTGGTGCTGGCACTAAAGTATTTGGCGTTTGCTGGCTTCCAGCAATGGTTGCTGCAAACGCTGGTTTGGGAAAATTTGCGTCGCGCAGCGATGGCGCGCCGGACTGCGGTGTTGTTGTCAGCGTGGCTGTTTGCTTTGTGGCACACGCCCAATTTTATGTTGATGTTGCTGTGCTTTGCGGGTGCCCTCTTTTGGTGTGGGCACTACGCTAAGCATCGGCGTTTGCTGCCGCTTATTTTGAGTCATGCTTTTCTCGGCTTTTTGTGCGTCAGCGTGATTCCCACAAGCGTGCTGCGTTCGGCAGATATCGGCGTTGTTTACTTTATGAAGTGATTTTTCAATGTGTGTGCGTACAGACGCAGGCCTAAGCAAAGCCGGTTTATACTCGCGAAATTAATCTTCAAAAATGACTTGGAAATACTCTTGAACGAAAAAACTATTAAAGCCAAAGCGACTGCAGCAAAAAAGCCAGCCGCGAAAACCGCAGTCAAGGCAATTGCGGTAGCGAAAAAATCCGTACCTGCTGTCGCCGCTAAAAAGATACCCAGCGCTAAGGCAGCGGTCGTTAAATCGACGGCAAAAATAATGGCAGCACCTGCAGCGCCGGTTAAAAAAGCAGTTGCAAAGACCGCACTGGCGCGAAAGATTGCAGCACCAGTGGTTGAAACGCCGGTTGCAAAAAAAGCGGTTGCAACTAAAGTCGTGGCGAAAAAAGCAACGGCAAAGAAAGCAGTTGCAACGAAAGTAGTGGCGAAAAAAGTAGTCGCAAAAAAGGTAGTCGCAAAAAAGGTAGTAGCTAAAAAAGCTGTGGCTAAAAAGGCGACATCTAAGGCCTTGGCTACCGGTAAAAAACCTTCCGCTACTGGCTTGCCGGTACGCGCAAAAGCCGTGGTTAATAAATTGCTTGAAGCGGTTTTGAAGGCACTGGACGATATGAAGGCGAAGGACGTCGTGGTGATTGATGTGCGCAACCGTACTTCGATTACCGATGATTTAGTCTTCGCCAGCGGTACGTCGACCCGGCACGTCAAATCGTTGGCTGATTCCGTCGCTAAAGCGGCACGCGATATCAAAATGCCGCCAATCGGCGTGGAAGGTGAGAAAGAAGCAGAGTGGGTGTTGGTGGATTTAGCCGACGTGGTGGTGCACGTTATGTTGCCGAAAACCCGCGAGTTTTATGCACTTGAACGCATGTGGGGCACTGCAGGCGACGGGATAAGCGAATAATAATTTTGCGTTGCTGAAAAATGCGCGCCACGATTATTGCGATTTGCGAAAAACTTCCCGCCTGGGTGGACACAGGTTTTGAAGATTATGCCGCGCGTTTGAAACACGTGTTGCCGCTCAAGTGCATTGATCTAGCATTGGGCGCGCGCGGTAAAAATGCCGATCTAAAACGTGCGCTGGCCGATGAAGGCACGCGCATGTTGGCCGCGATGCCAAAATCCGCTTACGTGATTGCGCTGGACGGCGAGGGCCGCACATTTAGTAGTGAAGCGCTGGCCAAGCAACTTGCACAATGGCGTGAACTGGGCACAGATTTAGCGTTCTTAATCGGCGGGCCGGACGGCCTTGCGCCGTCTTGTTTGGCGGCAGCGCAGCTTAAAATTAGCTTAGGCCCAATGACCTTACCGCACGCGTTGGTGCGGATAGTTTTAGCCGAACAATTGTTTCGCGCGCACAGCATTTTGACGAATCACCCGTATCACCGGGCTGGAAAAGTATAGCGGCGTTTTAGTCACTGGTTTCTGCTTTGGCCACTTGTAGCAAACTGAACGCTTTTTTCAATGGGTCAGAGGTGCCGCATCACGCCCGATGGCATTGGAAGTGATGCAGCGGGTAACGAAGTTCCGATAGTCGCTTGAAAAGAAATATTCGCCAATATTCGCTATGGTTTTTTCATTTTACCGTCGAAAATGTCATTGGCGATGCTGATGCCAAGCGGTACACCGCCAATTTTGCTTTTGGGCAGTGCGGCTTTAAATTTTGCGAAACTATCGCCCTCTAAGCCGTCGAAGCGCCAATGAACGCCCAGAAAGATCCGGCTAACTGAATTTTCATAGATCGCTTGCAAGCAACTGCTGAACTTTCTTGAATGCCGTGTTCGTAAATTGCCCTCGGATTGACTGCTGCCATTTTGCTCGTCGGAGACGAGGTCAAAATCAATTTTGTCGTCGCCGGTTCCGCTGTGCCCGTAAAACCGACGCACCATCTGTAACGCTGCTGCACCAAACGTGGCATGCCCAGAAGGATAGGCGGGGAACGGTGGCGTGAAGCGCGCTTGCGTGCCGTTGGTGAATGGCGCCCCTAACGGCTGCCAAAACGGGTCTGCAATCGCACCCGATATGGTGCCGGCGGCCGCATCAGGGCCGGTGCTTGGATCATGTTGACGAATGCCAACGACAGGGCGCCAGAAATCATGCGTGAATTTTTCATGCCAGGCGAGAATGCCACTATCACCCATTGCCACGTTGACCAGCGTTAGTAGCCGAATTTGGTCGCCTGGCAAGGTGGTTTTTCTGAGCTGCATAATACTGCGCACGACCTGATTGTACAGGCGCGGTGGCGTACCAATCAGTGGCACGCCATCGTAGGCCCAAAACTGCCCGATCATCGTTTCATCGGGTGTGCGTGTTAGGTTTGTATAGCCCGCGTTAGCACCTTTTTCCAGCACTTCTTTGGCGTCAACATCATAGGCTGACGTTCCCGGCAACGGCGGCGCACTCAGCAAAATTGGCTTGGCGACCGCAAATCGCTTCGAGCGTCCGTAGAGCGCGCCGTGCAGAGGTTGCATGGGATTAAATGGATCGACTTGATGCTTGTAGCGATCACCACGACGCGGATAGGGCACGGGGTTAGGGATTGCGGCTGTAGGTGAAAACTCGCCGAAGCCACTTTTAAGTACCTTTTGCGCGACCAGTTCACCGTATGCGTTCGCAGGCTCGCAATGCATTGAATCAAAAAACGCGGCCTGATCTGGATACAAATGGCTCAGCGTTGCATGTGCCGCGCTCGCCACAGCGTCCGATGCACTGGTGCCAATCGGTGCTGGCGCTAGCCCAGTCAAAAAAGGATTATTGTCGTCGACGAAGCCGGTCGCACCAAAATGTGCGTCATACATTGCAATATGTATCAGGGCCAACGCCCTTGAGCTTAGCGTCGGTCCGCCCTGCGTGGGCTTTGGGCCACTAAAATCCCCTTTGTTCGCTTCAAGTGCGATTGCATTCCACTTTAAAATAGTGCTCATTGTTTTGTGCCTCCAAAGGTGCCGTACACATTGCCTGCAAAGTGCAGAGCAACTCCGACAGCTTGATTAGAAGCACGACAAGTAAGATCCTCTCAGTGCATTATTGAGGATTTTTTCTGAGGCAAATTTACGACCACCCTGACATTCCTTGCCTGCTAGGCTATGAATTTGTGACACATAAAATTAAATAGCCATGCTGCGAGCGAATTTGGTTTGCAGCATGTTCCAGAATTGCGTATTCCTCCGCCCAGCCCCATCTATCCAGTCACTTCGCTGTTTGCTATGCGGCGGCTTCCGGTTTTGCGGCAGTAAGTCAGCAAAATCACGATCTTTAGTTGTTGGCAGTCTCGTTGGTACATCGGTTAAATAGGTTTGCGGGTCAAATCACCCGTATCACCGGGCTGGGAAAATTTAGCAAAAGGTGGCGGCAACACCTAATTGAAGCGTTGCCGCCGCCAGCAAACACTTAATCCGTTTCCGTTGCAACGGCAGCTTGATTAAAGCGGGCGTTGAGCCGACCCATTGCATCCGTTTGAAACACCACCTGTGTGCCATTAGGTTCTAGGGTTGGTTGCTGCATCCCCATCGGCATTCCTTGCATTTTGCCCTTGACCGCCTCCATTAACGGCGCATTTTTTTGCATGATCGCGCCAAATTCGGCTTGGATTGCTTTTAGCTCGTCACTCAACACGACGATGCGATCCAGCAAATACTGCCCGGGCCGCCCCTCGTAGCCCAAAATGGAGGAATACAGCATATCGGTATGCTCGCGCAGACGCTCTTCGCCGGTGATTGCGCCGCCTTCTTTGGTGGCAACGATACGTTTGCGAATTTCTTGGGCGCTGGTGATAAGTGCAGTAATTTCTTTCAATTCAGGCGCACCGGCTGGAAACATTTTTGGTGCGAGTTGACCCAGCATCGCCATCTGTTCGATCGCGCTAGTGACTTTGCTCATCTCACCGAAAAGTGCGTGAACCTGCATGGCCGCCTCAAACTGGGCTTTGCGATCAGCCACAGTGTAGGTGGCGCGGCGATCCAGGCTGATGTCGATTTTTTGCTCGTAGCTTTGCCCAGCTTTGGTGATTCGAATCGTGTAGGTGCCGGGCAATACGCGTGGCCCTTGGGTGCCTGCAAAGGCTGCTTGAGCGGCTTTTGGAACCGTCGGTGGCTTGACGCGGCCAGCCCAACTTACGCGGTTGATGCCTGCGCGTTTGCCTGCGGGCACGGTATCAATCACCTTGCCTGCAGAATCCAGTACTTCAATGCTCATTTTGCCAAATAAATGCCGGGTTTTTTGAATGTAAGTAATGATGGCGCCGCCTTGCGGATTCGCACCCACAAACACCGCATCCCCAGGGCTCCAACCGCCGACGCCACCGATGCGTTGTTGTACGGGCCGTGCTGGCAGCACACTAAATTCTTTTGTCAGCAATTCATCATTGAGTGCGCGCAACGGCGTCAAGTCGTCAATGATCCAAATGCCGCGTCCGTGCGTGGCAAGCACCAAATCATGTTCGCGGGTTTGGAAGTCCATGTCGCGAACTGCAACGGCGGGGAAGTCGTTGGCTTTAAATTCGGCCCAACGTTTTCCCGAATCAATGGAAATCCAAAGGCCAAACTCGGTGCCTAGATAAAGCAAATTTGACTTCTCTGGATCTTGCTTGAGCGTATGGGCATAGCCGCGAATCCCTTGCGCCGAGCTTGCGATACGGCTAAAAGACTCACCAAAATCACGCGTAACATAAGCATACGGTTCCATATCACCAACGTTATGGCGGTCAAACGTAATGTAGGCCTCACCGGGCGTGTTGCCTAAATTGATCGCGCTGACCCAAGACGATTTCGGCAAGCCTTTAACGTTGCCAACGACGTTAGTCCATTTTTTGCCGCCATCCCGGGTAATTTGCACATTGCCATCGTCGGTGCCGACCCAAATCGTGTTGGCGTCGCCTTTTTGTTCGGCGATGCTATAAATCGTGGTGTGCATCTCGGAGCTGGAGTTATCAACGGTAATGCCGCCGGAAAATTCTTGCTGCTGCAAGCGTTTGTCGTTGGTACTTAAGTCGCCGCTAATGCGTTCCCAGGAATCACCGCGATCACGCGATCGAAACAGCACTTGCGCGCCGATATAAAGCGTTTTGCCATCGTTTGGGCTGATGTGTAGCGGCGTGTTCCAGTTAAAGCGCAGCTTTTCGCCAGCTAAAGCTTTGGGCTGAATATCGCGCGTGCTTTTTGTGATGCCATCGATACGCACAACATTGCCGCCTTGGCTTTCTGCATAGATCACATTTGGGTTATCGCGTTCGGTGACTACCCAAAAACCATCGCCGCCAAACATATTCTGCCAACGGTCATTGCCTATACC
>JAYVAQ010000609.1:0-8071 GCA_043750875.1 Rhodanobacteraceae bacterium | reverse complement strand
AGCCAATTCAATCCTCCGCACCCTGGCGAAATTCTGAGCGAACTTTGGCTAAAGCCGCTCGGACTTTCGATTACGGCAACCGCAGCGCAGCTCAAAGTTTCCCGTAAAACGCTGTCGGAGATCGTCAACGCCCGTGCCGCAATCAGCGCGGAAATGGCGCTGCGCTTGGAGCTGGCGTTTGGCAAAAGTGCGGAAAGCTGGCTGGGCCATCAGTGAGCAGTTGATCTGTGGCAGTTACAAGGCCAACGCGAACAACTGGGCGTAAAGCGGCTGGCAGCATAAGCGCTTCACCCGCGCGGATGATGCAGCGCATGCAGCTTCTGCCCATTGGCAGCGGCTCGAGCGTTAATGCGATCAAGACTGTAGCGGAACAAATCCAACGCAAGCGTGAAGCGGCAACAATAATGCCTTGAAGTTATGCAGTTATCCGCATATATCGAGCTATGAAAATCGTTCAATGGCTGGGTAGCAGTTGATCGGATCTTCGAGCGTTCCCGGAAGCTATCCAAAGCGAAGTCGGTCTTCGGTTGTTCTACCTTCAGCAGGGTAAACGCCCGGATGATTGGAAGCCAATGCTCACTGTTGGAAAAGGCGTGGAGGAAATCAGAGTACGTGACAGCGCCGGTGCGTTTCGAGTTATTTATTACGCCCGACGTGCTGAGGCTATTTATGTGCTGCACGCATTTCAGAAAAAATCGCAACAAACGTCACTACAAGATTTGCGATTCGCAAAAGCCCGGCTTCTTGAAATTGAGGAATAACTAATGACCAACGAAAAACAACTTGCCGGCACCCAAGGCGACCCAAGGGGCGTTTTTTATGATTTGTTTGACGCCGACAAGGCCGCAGAAATGACGATCCGCGCTGAAGCGTTGATGGGAATGCGTGAATGGCTGGCACAAAGTGGTTTAACCCAAGTCGCGGCGGCAAAATTGCTGGGCCTGACACAAGCGCGGGTGTCGGATTTAAAGCGCGGAAAAATTAATGTCTTCAGCTTGGATATGTTGATCCGATTGGCAGCGCGCGCAGGCTTGCAACCAAAACTCAAGTTCATGGCGAAATTTAAGCAGGCAGCGTAGTAAATTCACCCGCGCGGATGATGCAGCGCATGCAGCTTCTTTAAATTCTCCCGTGCGATGTAGGTATAGATTTGCGTGGTGGACAAATCAACGTGCCCCAGCAGCAGCTGCACCACTCGCAAATCCGCACCGTGATTCAATAAATGTGTGGCAAAAGAATGCCGTAACACGTGCGGTGACAGGCTACGCACACCGGCTCGTAGGGCGTAGCGCTTAATCAAATACCAAAACGCTTGGCGCGTCATCGCTTCGCCACGGGTGGTGATAAACAACGCCGCGGATTTCACCCCTGGTGCCAACTCCGCCCGGGCTTCGCTCAAATAGCGTTCAATCCATTCGACTGCATGTTCGCCCATCGGCACCAAACGTTCCTTCGAGCCTTTGCCCATCACCCGCAATACCCCTTGGCGCAGATTGATTTGCTCGCCCTTGAGCGTGACCAGCTCGGTCACGCGCAAACCGGTGGCATACATCAGCTCGATCATCGCTTTATCGCGCAAGCCCGCAGGCGTGTCGATGTCCGGTGCGGCGATTAACTCGACAATTTCACGCTCGCTCAACGCTTTCGGCAAGGAGCGCGGTAGTTTTGGGCCGCTGACTAAGCTGGTCGGGTTTTCCGCCTGCTGTGCATACGCCACCCGTTGGCCATAAAAGGTTTTGAGCGTCGACAGCGTGCGTGCGCCAGTGCGTGCGCTTTTGCCGCCCGCGCTGCGAAACGCCAAAAAATCCAAGATTTGTGCACGCGTAACATCGGCCAAATGTGGCAACGAATTTGCGCTCAGCCAGCGCGCAAAAATAATTAAATCTAATCTATAGCTAGCCAGCGTGTTCGCACTTGCACCGGTTTCGCCCCAGTAGCGATCTAGAAAGCTGTCGATCAGCGCCAAATCTGCCGCACGCGGTTCGATCTCGGCGTGAACTGGCGTGGTATCGGGCCCGGCTGCTAGCATCGTCGCATTCGCGGATTTTTTGGGATTTGGCATTGACGGTTAAAAAAGAAGTCTCGCGTGAGCGACACGGAAAACAAGTCTCGCGTGAGCGACACGGAAATGAAGTTGCCCTTGAGTTAGCAGGCTTGTGGCCGCGCATCATGGCACTGGTTTATGAGTCTTTGATTGTGGCGGCTATTTTGTTTTTAGCCACTGCGTTAGCAATGCTGTTCACACAAAAGGCGATTGCGCCTGGCACGGTTTGGTTTGAATTGTATTTAGTCGCGGTACTCGCCGGGTATTTTTGCTATTGCTGGATGCGCAGCGGGCAAACGGCGGGCATGTTTGCTTGGCGCATACTGCTGAGCGATTTGTCGGGTAAGCGGGTGACTCTAGCCACCGCACTGCTGCGTTTTTTCGTGGCAACGCTGCTGGGCTTTGGCGTACTGGGTTTGCTGTGGGCATTGGTGGATATCGACCGGGTGGCACTGCAGGATCGTTTGACTAGGACTAGGGTATTGCGCTTGCCGAAAAAGTAGCCGACCAACTCTCAAAGCACCAAATTCATCTGCCGCAAAAAAACAAAAGGAGCTCGTATGCATCACATCCTCTCGCCCGCAGATACGCAGTTCCAGCGTGCGTTCGAAAGCTTCGAAATAGCGCCCTCGGCGTTTGACCATGCCGCGCACGTGCGCCTAGCCTATGTTTATTTGTGCCAACACCCGGCCGAAGCGGCGGCAGGGCGCATGAAACAAGCGCTACTCGCCTTTCTTGAACACTTAGGCGTGGGCCCGGCAAAGTTCCACGAAACCATCACCAAGGCGTGGATCATGGCGGTACGGCATTTTATGGAATGCTCTGCCCGCGCGTGAAGCCACCATTTTGCCCAGCGGCATCGCCTACCTTCGCCCCGGGCCGTTCTACAACAACGATGCGAACGCCAGCAACCCGTGGGACAACGCCGCTTTCTTGCATTTCATCGAGCAAGCCTTTAGCAGCTTCGAAGCCAAGCACTGCAATAAGCTTTTGATTGACTTACGCAATAATCCCGGCGGCGATAACTCGTTTAGCGACGCGATGCTGGCGCACTTGCTCAAGCAGCCGTTTCGCTTTGCCTCCAAGTTCCGTATTCGGGTCAGCAAAGAAACCACCGAGTCCAACGCCAAGCGCTTGCCCGATAGCGACGCGGGTTCGATCACCCAGCAATTTGCCAAACTCTATGCCAGCAGCGAAAACGGTGCGGTGATTGATTTCGAGTTGCCGATGGCGCAACCCAGCAAGCAGCGATTCAAGGGGCAGGTGATCATGCTGATTAATCGCCATTCCTACTCCAACACCGCCAACGTCGCAGCACTCGCGCAGGATGTGCGGATCGCCAAAATTGCAGGTGAAGAAACTTCTGATTTTGCGACGACTTTGGGTGCCATGGAGCAATTCACGCTTTCCAAAACTGGCATCGTTGTTGGCTATCCCAAGGCGCAAATTATCCGCCTGAGTGGCGATTTGCGCGCGCGTGGCGTAGTGCCGGATGCGGTGATTGAGACGCCGATTATTCCGGGGAAAACGGATGTGGTGCTGGAACAGGCGTTATTGTTGTTTGAGCAGTAAGTGCGCCGCGTTTTTTTGGTTTAGATGAAATTGAATGTGAGCGCGGCCAGGACCAAATCCGCACTTTGATTCCTACACGTGCCAAACCAAGTAGCAACCTTATTGGCAAAACCGCCACCTCCTGTTATTTTCTGACCATTCTAGTCAGAATGAAGGGTGCGCAATGGGCATATGGCAACTTCAAACCGCGAAAGCGCAGTTCTCGGAGGTGGTTAAACGTGCGCAACACGAAGGGCCGCAGGAGATCACGGTGCACGGCAAAGCCGTTGCCATGGTGATTTCGCACGAATTATTTGAGCAATTATCGAATAACGATGAGTCCCTGCTTGCGTTTATGCAGCGCTCGCCATTTCTTGGCTTGGATGAAATCGAATTTGAGCGCGATCCAGGGTTAACCCGAGCGATTGAATTTTGAGCTATTTAATCGATACCAACTGTTTATCAGAATTGCGCCGTCGCACACCCAGCCCCATTGTGGCGCAGTGGTTTAGTAAACGCCCGTCGCGTGCGACGTATCTGAGTGTTTTAAGCCTGGCTGAAATCCGTAAAGGCGCTGAGAGTGCGAAGGATGCCAGCCTGCGCGCCAGCCTTCTGGATTGGTTAGAACTTGAGCTACCGGCCTTTTATCAAAATCGGCTTTTAGCTGTCGACCAAGCAGTTGCCGATCAGTGGGGGCGCTTATGGGCAGCGGCTGGAAAACCATTGCCAGTCATTGATAGCCTACTTGCCGCTACCGCCTTGGTGCATCGGCTGACGATCGTGACCCGAAACGTCAAAGATTTTCAGGGTTTAGGTGTGCAAGTGCTAAATCCCTGGCTTGAGTAATACCCGCCTGTATTTGCCCACACCGACAAGATCAGCCAGACTCAGCACCCCACTGATCTTCCTTGCGAACACGCCATGTTTCATACGATCTTGATCGCCAATCGCGGCGAAATCGCCAGCAAAATCGTGCGTACCTGCCGCAAGCACGTAGATTTTCGGAAAGCAAAATGTTTACTAAATTAACGCTGACAAATTTTAAAACTTGGCGTAACTGCCCTGATATTCATCTGGCCCCAGTCACCATGATTCTGGGGGCAAACTCGTCCGGGAAATCAACACTCCTGCAGAGCTTGTTGTTGCTAAAACAAACAGCGGCATCACCGGATCGAACGATCCATTTGAATCTGGGTGGGGACGAGGTCAATGATTATTTTAACTTCGGTAGTTTTGACGATGTGCTGACGCGGAATGTATCGCCACGCGAATTCGGAATCGCGCTGAGTATCAAGTATCACGAAACCAGCAAACGTGATTCAGGGCTAATGAAAATTGTCTACAACCAATTTGTGGATTTAGAGCTTGCCTACCGCAAGACCTCGGTGGGTGCACCGATCGTCCAGACATTAGCTATGCGAGGAAAGGATGGAGCGTTTCGGTTGGAGCGCGGGGAAAAAGGTGCGTACAGACTCTTTATTGATGATGAGCCTTCGATTGGGCAGTCACGCAGTTTCGCACCAGAACGTTCGATCGCGCTTTCTGCTGAAGCGTTGCAAAAGCTTGGGCCGGACGCTGCCGCCGTTGCCCAGGACCTGAGCTTAGTGCTGAGGCGCGAATTAGAAGCAATCGCTTATCTGGGGCCACTTCGCAAGAAGCCTGAGCGCGATTATGCGTGGAATAGGTCAAGGCCGGGGCTCTTAGGTGCTGATGGTAGCGGGGTAATGAATGCCTTGCTGGCAAGCGTGTATGCCAAAGGTGAAACCACCCAAGACATGCAAAGCGTATTGTCTGGGGGCGCTAAAGAAGACTCCAACGACTTGCTTAAAGAAGTATCGACTTGGCTCAATCGTATGGGTGTGGCCGAAAAAATTGAGCTTAAGCAACTGGGCTACTCATCTCGGTACGAGTTGATTGTGCACAAAGACGGTATTGCCGCAAATTTGCGCGATGTGGGTATCGGCGTATCGCAGGTTTTGCCGGTGCTGACGCTCGCCTATTTCGCCAAGCGTGGCAGCACTGTTTTATTAGAGGAGCCTGAGATTCATTTGCATCCGCTCGCTCAATCGGTGTTGGCAGAACTATTTGTGAAAGTGGCCAAAGAACGTGGCATTCAATTTATCGTGGAAACGCATTCCGAGCACATTTTCAGGCGGATGCAAACGTTAATTGCAACAGGCAGGGCGAAAGTAGCTGATTGCCAGATGTATTTCGTAAAGCGGGCAAAAGCTGACGCACGTTTAACGACATTGGAGTTGGACGAATTTGGCTCAGTAAAAAATTGGCCGGATAAATTCTTTGGTGACAGCCTCGGTGAAGCGCGTGAGCAAGCGCTGGCGCGATTGGCGCGTATGAGGAAGTTAGCGAATGCGGGTTAGTTGTGTTTTGGACACGAATGTTCTTGTAGTCGCGATGGCAGCGGATGCATCTTCCTCGATCATGCCAATTGAGACGCATGTACCACTGGATTCTCAGCAAAAAGTGCTTGAATGGTTGATTGAATTTGAGTTGTCTCCCGAGGCAATAATTATCGACTATCAAGGGTTGATCGAAAAAGAGTACAGGGGCAAACGTCGCACTACCAAACTATCGGAGCAAGATTATAGCTTTCAGGTGATTCGTAGAAAAATAGATCAAGAACGAGTGACGTGGGTCGAGCTTGAACTAGATGAGCATGATCTTGCGCTGCTTCCGCCCGGTCTGTCACTCTGTGTGACGGATACTGATGACCGAAAAATGGTTGCGGCAGTATTGGCCGCTACACAACTCGGGGATGACGCACGGTTAGTAAACGCCGGTGACACCGATTGGTATGATTGCGAAGAAGCTTTGTTAAAGCACGGAGTAAAAGTACAGCAGCTGTTGGACGATTGGCTGCGTAAAATATGGCGCGACAAGAAGAAAAAATGAACGCGTTTCTGCGCTTTCCCCATACACCACACTTGGCATGGCTCGGCAGTATTGCGCCACGCAATGACAAGGTGCTTTCGAAAATCGAACGTGACGTATTGCTGTCGCACGATGTCATTGTTGAGGAAAAGCTAGACGGCGCAAATCTTGGCATTTCCGTTGGCCCAGACGGCAATTTGCGCGTACAAAATCGCGGTCACTACTTACAGCGACCCTACCAAGGGCAGTTTTCTCGTCTGGAAAAGTGGCTGCAGCGGCACGAAGATGCTTTTTTTGACGCCCTCGGGGAAAACCTTATTGCCTTCGGCGAATGGTGCAGTGCAAGACATTCCTTGAACTACTCGACACTGCCCGATTGGTGGTTGCTTTTTGATATTTATGATCGCTCGAGTCAAACTTTCTGGAGCACCGTTCGGCGAAATATCTGGGCAACTAACTGTGGTGTTGAAACTGTGCCGACACTGCATGGTGGACGAACCAATCTGTCGGCCCTGCAAGCATTAGTTGACACAAGTGAAAGTCGATTTCGCAGCGGGGGGATTGAAGGTGTTGTGATTCGCGCCGAAAACGAATCCACACTATTGAACCGGGCAAAATTGGTTAGAGCAGATTTTTTGCAAACAATCGATATTCATTGGCGAAGCCGAATGCTTGAATGGAATCAATTAGGCGCAGTTGCCATTGGTGATCAACAACGATGCGAATCTTGCAATGTGATATCGGCGTCTGCGCCAGCATTAGAGGGCAGGTCGTGAGGCGGGCAACAAATCGTTAAACCAATTTGCCCACACCGAAAAGATCAGCCAGACTCAGCACCCTTCTGATCTTCCTTGTGAACACGCCATGTTTCATACGATCTTGATCGCCAATCGTGGCGAAATCGCCTGCAGAATTGTGCGTACCTGCCGCAAGTTGGGGGTGCGCGCGGTTGCGGTGTACTCCGATGCCGATGCCAACGCGCAGCACGTCAAGCTCAGCGATGTCGCCGTCCACATTGGCGGCTCGCGCCCGGCGGAAAGCTATTTGCTGGGGGAAAAGATTATCCAAGCGGCGCTAGACAATGGCGCGCAAGCGATCCATCCAGGCTTTGGCTTTTTGAGCGAGAACGCGGATTTTGCCGATGCCGTAGAACAAGCCGGCTTGGTGTTTATCGGGCCAAGATCAATCAGCATGCGCAAAATGGGCAGCAAGGCCGGTGCCAAGGAATTAATGCGCGCCGCTGGCGTGCCGGTGGTTCCGGGCTATGAAGGCAGCGATCAAGACCCCGCCGTGTTGATGGACGAGGCCGCGCGCGTAGGCTTCCCGTTGATGATCAAAGCCGCGCACGGCGGTGGTGGCAAAGGCATGCGCGTGGTGCGCACAGCCGCGGAATTTCTGGCGAATTTGGAATCCTGCCAGCGCGAAGCGAAAAATGCCTTCGGCCGGGATCGCGTTTTGCTGGAACGCTACATCGAAACCCCACGCCACATCGAGCTGCAAATTTTCGGCGACACGCACGGCAATGTGCTGCATTTGAATGAGCGCGAATGCTCGGTGCAGCGGCGCTTCCAAAAAATTGTCGAAGAA
>JAYVAQ010000608.1:0-3268 GCA_043750875.1 Rhodanobacteraceae bacterium | reverse complement strand
GCTAATTGTTGAGCGCTGTTAACACCACTAAGGCTTGTCGCCGCAAAAGCAAAGGAAAGAAACAGAAACGCGAGAATGATCGGAAATACCAACGATGCTCGCCGCGACGGATTCAAACGCTCACGCTTTGCTGCTTTGGTTCGTGCTCGCTTGGCGTCTTTTAAATGCTTCGGCTTCATCGCAACTCTCCGCATTAGTTTGAGATGCAGACGCTAGCACTGCGGATTGGGTTTACGCCACCTTAACTGAGGGGTAAATAGGCGGCGCTGGCCGAAAACCGTTGGGCCTTCAATTGATCAAATTCTCGCCGAACCCTGTCGCATGGTTCAAAGTGGTTCCCGGCGTTCGCCGGGATGACGACATTTTGTAGCAACGATTGCGGTGCTTATGATGCCCGCCGCTTAAACCGCCTAGAAATATCATCAATCACCGTATAAGCCGCAGGAATCACTACCAAGCTGAGCAGCGTTGAGGTAATCAAGCCGCCGATCACCGCGACCGCCATTGGTGCGCGAAACGAGGCGTCGGCGCCGAAACCGAGCGCAATTGGCAGCATGCCGGCGATCATCGCAATCGAGGTCATCAACACCGGCTGTACGCGCTTTTTGCAGGCATCAATGACGGCATCAAAGCGGCTCATGCCCTGTTCGTGCTCGGCCATTTCCGCGTAGTCCACCAGCAAAATGGAATTCTTGGTGGCAATGCCGATCAACATGAGCAGGCCGATCAGCGCGGGCAAGGACAAGAAATTGTGCGTTACCAACAGCGCACCAAAGGCGCCGCCGGCGGATAAGGGCACCGCAATTAAAATAGTGATCGGGTGAAAAGCGTTGTTGTAGAGAAGTAGCAAAACGCCGTAGACACAGAAAATGCCGGTTCCCATCGCCAGTAAAAAGCCGGTGAAAAGCTCAACAAAAACTTCCGTGTCACCGGTTTCAATCTGGCGAATGCCAACCGGCAATTTAGCTGCAGCCGGCAAAGCCTGTATTTCTTCCATCACCTCGCCCAGCGGCCGACCGTTCAATTCAACACTCAGGGTAATGTTGCGCTCGCGGTTAAAGCGCGTCATTTGTTGCGCCCCGCTGGCAATGGTGATGTTGGCGACGCTGCTCAACGGCACCGGGCCGTTTTTACCCGGCACGCGCAACATGCGCAGCGCTTCCATATCGTTCAAATCACTTTGATCCATGCGTACGCGAATCGGGATTTGTCGATCGGGCAAATTAAATTTCGCCAGACGCTGACGATAATCTCCCACGGTCGCTACCCGTGCTGCATCAGCAATATCGGCGGTACTGACGCCCATTTCTGCCGCCCGCGCTGGGTCCGGCGTCACTAAAATTTCTGGGCGTTTTAGCGAGGCGCTAGAACTGACCGAGCCTAGCCCTTTAAGCGTACGAACCGCGCGCTCCAGATCAAGGGCCGCTTGTGTCAGCAAGCGCGCATCGTCACCGGCCAATACAATTTGCATCAGCTCGCCCGGTTCGCTGCTCAAAAAGCTCAAACGTACGCCCGTCACATCTGCCAACAAACGCCGCGTTTCCCGCTCCAGCGTCTTCTGATCGCGCTTGCGTTCTTGGCCCGAACCCCACTTTAAAATCAGCACGGCTTTGCGCACTTCGGCCGCTTCCATCTTGCCCGGGTCACCCAAATCAAGCGCGCCGCCGATAGTGCTGTAGACGTTGCGCAGCTCCGGAATACTTTTGAGTTTGAGCCGCACTTCCTCGGCGCGCGCATAGGTTTGCGCCAAGGTCGATCCGGGCGGCAACTCAATGGTCAAATTGCTTTGCGCCAAATCCGACGGTGGTAAAAAAGTCGACGGGATCAACGGCACAATCGCCAAGGAGCCGATAAAAAACAGCAGCGCAAATACCAGCGTCAGGCCGCGATGGTGTAACGCCCAGCGCACCAAGACCAAATAGCGCTGCATCAAGCGTGAGTTATGTTCGTTCGGGTCGGCCGGTTTGGCTTTCAGCTGATACGCCGCCATCATCGGCGTCAATAGCCGCGCGACAAGCAGTGAAAATAAAACCGCAATGGCCGCAGTCCAGCCAAATTCCCGAAAAAACTTACCCGGAATTCCGGGCATAAACGCAACCGGCACAAACACCGCACCCAGCGTAATCGATGTTGCGATCACCGCCACGCCAATTTCATCGGCGGCATCGCGCGCCGCTTGCAGCGGTGGTTTGCCCATTTTCAAATGCCGCACGATATTTTCGATTTCAACAATCGCATCGTCGACCAAAATACCGACCACGACCGCCAACGCCAGCAGCGTGATGATATTTAGACTAAAGCCCATCAGATGCATCACGCCAAACGTTGGGATGATCGACAGTGGCAAGGCAATCGCGGAAATCCATGTTGCGCGCCAATCGCGCAGAAATAAAAACACCACGATCACAGCCAAAATCGAGCCTTCTACCAGCATCGTCATCGAACTTTTAAAGCTGTCTTCCGCTTCTTCAACGGTGCTGGCGACTTCGACAAATTTTAAGCGCGGAAAACGCAATTGCAGCTCAGCTACTTTTGCCCGCAGTTCGCGCCCGAGCTTCACTTCAGAAGCACCACGGGTGCGGATGACGCCAAAGCTCACCACCGGCTTGCCATCAAACAGGGCAATCGCACGCGGGTCGGCCACGCTGTCGCTAACTTTCGCGATATCGCCTAAGCGCAATTTGCGGCCGTCCGGCGTGCTGACCTGAAACGCCTGCAATTGCTCAATCGAGCTAACCACACCAATCGCGCGCACTGTTTGCTCAGCACCAGAATACTGGGTGCGGCCGCCTGGACGCTCCAATTGGCTTTGCGCCAACTGTAATGAAATCATGGAAGCAGTAACGCCATAACTTTCCAATGCGCCCGGGCTTAAATCAATGCGCACTTCGCGCTCCACTCCGCCTTGACGATTGACCGCACCTACGCCTTTGACGCCAAACAGCGCCTTTTTGACGGTGTTATCGACAAACCAGCTGAGTTCAGCCTGGGACATCTGCTCAGATTGCACCGCGAACGAAAGCATGGTGCCGCCGACAAATTCTTGCTTGGCGACCAAGGGCTCTTCTATTTCCTGCGGCAAGTCCAAGCGCACGCGGGTGACGGCATCACGCACATCATCGGTGGCTTCATTTAAATCGCGCTCAAGCTGAAATTCGATCATCGTGGTCGAATTTCCGTCAGTCACGGTCGAAGCAATCAACTTCACCTTCGACAAGCTGGCCAGCGCATCTTCGACTTTACGCGTGACTTCGGTTTCCAGCTGCGC
>JAYVAQ010000607.1:0-2044 GCA_043750875.1 Rhodanobacteraceae bacterium | reverse complement strand
CGCCGCGTGGATCTACACTTCGGCTACCTTAGCGGTGGGCAGTGATTTTCAGCATTTTCAGCATGAAACCGGCGCGTTTGACGCGGAAACGCTGCGTTTGGACAGCCCGTTTGACTACGCCAAGCAAGCGCTGTTGTACGTGCCACGGTTGGGCATAGAACCGTCGCAAGAAGGCTACACACAAGCAGTTCTAACGGCAGCGATACCTGTGCTGCAAGCCAGCGGCGGCCGCGCGTTTATGCTGTTTACTAGCCACCGTGCGCTCAAAGAAGCGGCGGAATTTTTAAGCTCGCGCATCAGCTTTCCATTGTTCGTGCAGGGCAGCGCACCGCGCGGCCAGTTGCTCGCGGGGTTTCAAAAATCCGGCAATGGCGTGCTGCTGGGCGCAGCAAGCTTTTGGGAAGGCGTGGATGTGCCGGGTGAAGCGCTAAGCGTGGTGATCATCGACAAACTACCGTTTCGCCAAATCGGCGATCCGGTGCTGGAAGCGAAACTCGAAGACATCCGCGCACGCGGCGGCAATCCCTTTGCCCACTATCAATTGCCGCAGGCGGTGTTGGCACTCAAGCAAGGCGTTGGTCGCCTGATTCGTACCGTTACTGATCGCGGCCTTTTGATGCTGTGCGACCCGCGCCTAAATACCAAAGCCTATGGAAAAACATTTCTGCAAAGCCTGCCCGCGATGCAGCGCACCGATCAAATTGCGCGTGTGGAGGAATTTTTTGCGGGTTCAGCTTTGTAGCTGAGCCGTGTTTAACTCACCGCCCACCCAAAGCGCTGCGGGCACATCGCCCAGCCAATAAACCAGCTCGGCCGGATGCGCCACAGGCCACAGCGCGAAATCTGCGCGTAGCCCAATCTTTAACTGGCCACGATCAGCTAAACCCAGCGCTGAGGCTGCATGAATTGTGCTGGCGCAGAGTGCTTCTTCAATGCTCAAGCCAAACAGCGTGCACGCTTGGTGCATCGCCAAACGTAGGCTAAATTGTGGGCTAGTGCCCGGGTTGCAATCGCTCGCGACCGCCATCGCCACGCCCGCCGCACGCAGCTCAGCAATCGGCGGTAGTTTAGTTTCCTTAAGGCAGTAAAAAGCAGCCGGCAGCAATACCGCAACGGTGCCCGCAGCGTGCATCGCGGCAATGCCAGCTTGGTCTAGATATTCCAAGTGATCTGCAGACAGCGCGCCAAATTCCGCTGCCAACGCGCCGCCCCCTAAGTTGCTCAGCTGGTCCGCGTGTAGCTTGACCGGCACGCCCAAATTGCGCGCTGAGATAAATAGCTTCCTAACTTCATCCGGGCTAAACGCAATGCCTTCACAAAAAGCGTCTACCGCATCAACCAGAACTTCTTCGACCAATGCTGGCAGCCATTCATCGCATACACGAGCGATCCAGGTGGCGCGCTGAGCAGCATCTTCTTTTGCTTCAGGCGGTAGCGCATGCAGCGCCAAATAAGTGCGTTTGACCTGCAGGCCCGTGCGTTCGCCAAGTACGGTCGCGGCTTGCAGCATTGCGCGTTCTGCCGCCAAACTCAAACCATAGCCACTTTTGATCTCAATTGTTGCAACACCTTCGCGAGCCAAAGCACGGGCACGCGGCAACGCGCTTGCTACAAGTTCCTCCACACTCGCCGCAGCGGTTTGCCGAACACTGCTCATAATTCCGCCACCCGCTCGCGCAATTTCTTGATAGCTGACGCCGCGCAAACGTGCCGCGAATTCGTCGGCACGATTACCTGCAAACACCAAATGCGTGTGGCAATCAATTAGCGCCGGGGTTAAAAGCCTAGCGCCGCCATCGATAGGGTCCGACACCCGCAAAGCCTCAGGCAAATCCGATTGCGGGCCGAAGTAGCTAATCACGCCATCACGCCAAGCGAGTGCGGCGTCTTCCAGTATTTCTAGGCCGGTATTTGCCGGGTTGCAGGCGCGGATATTGAGCAGTAGTTGGTTCGTCATGGGCTGAACTCTTCATAGCCTTTGCCAGCTGGGTGGATCAGTTCTGCGCGATTAAATTCGATCGTCTCAGCCAGCGTTACTCGCAGG
>JAYVAQ010000606.1:0-8423 GCA_043750875.1 Rhodanobacteraceae bacterium | reverse complement strand
CGAGCTGCTGTGGCCAAAACGACGCACGCTGGAAGTGTATTTAAACGTAGTGGAATTCGGTGACGCCACCTTCGGTGCCTGCGCTGGCGCCCAGCGCGCGTTCGCCACTGCACCCGCGCGTTTATCACCGTACCAGGCAGCACTATTAGCCGCTAGCCTGCCGAATCCGCATGTGTACAATGCGGCAAAGCCCAGCGTCGCCATGCATCGGCGCGCCAGCTGGGCGGTCAAGCAAATGCAGGCTTTGGGTGGGGCGCAATACTTGGCGACTTTTTGAGCAAGCAGCGCCAGCTGCGACGAACCGCTACACTTGCGCCCAATATTTTGCTTTAAGCGAGCGTTCCTTTGTCCGCAGGTTTTGATTCTTTTCGCATTCATCGTACGGCTATTTGGGGGTTCGGACGTGAAGGCCAAGCCGCATTAGCCGCTATTCGGCGGTACTTTCCAGAAAAACGCGTCGCATTACTGCTAAGCCCCGAGGAAGCGCAGCGCTGGGATTTTTCTGGCGACCCGTATTTAGAGTTAATCACCGCTGACATTACCGCCGGCATATTGGGCCAATACGGCACGGTGATTAAATCCCCGGGCATTTCACCGTACGGTTCGGCGTGTGATTGGGCGCGCTTTCGCGGTACGCGGATTATTTCCGGCAGTGCGCTGTGGTTTGCCGAACATATTCGGGATCGCACCATTTGCATCACCGGCACCAAGGGCAAAAGCACAGTCAGTGCTCTAGTGGCGCACTTGCTGCGTTCAGCCGGCCAGAAAACCGCGCTGTGCGGCAATATTGGTGTGCCGTTATTGGAATTACTGCACGCCGAGCCCGCACCCGACTGGTGGGTGATCGAGCTTTCCAGCTATCAAACCGCTGATTTTCTGGGCGTGCCGGCAGTGGCTTGTGTGCTGAATCTATTTCCCGAACACCTGCCCTGGCATGGTTCGGAAGCGCGCTATTTCAGCGATAAGCTTAAAATTTTAGCCGCTGCTGAAGTGGCGGTACTGAACGGTAGCGATGATCGATTAGTGGCGCTAACCCAGCACGTGAAGCACGGTTACTATTTCAATAGCCGCGATTCTTGGCACGTTCGTACCGATGCCAATGTCGCGAGTGGGCACGACGCTACTGGCCATATTTATTTCGCCGATGAAGCGGTTTTGGATTTAAAAGATTTGCGTTTGAAAGGCCGCCACAACGCCGAAAACGTGTGTGCTGCGCTGATGATTGTGCAGGCCGCAGGCTTCGATGCCAAGGCACTGGCGAAACATGCGCTGAGCTTTCATCCGCTGCCGCACCGTCTGCAAAATCTGGGCGTACGCGGTGGCTTGGACTATATTGATGACAGTATTTCAACAACCCCACACGCCAGTGTTGCGGCATTGGAATCGGTGGCGCCTAGGCCCTGCACCATTATCGTCGGCGGCTTTGATCGCGGCCTGAGTTGGACCCATTTTGTCGATGCGGTGCAAGCCAAATCCCCGCACGCGGTGATCGTTTGCGGCGCCAATGCCAGCGTGATTGTGGAAGCGATCAGCACGCGCATGCGCACCGTCGATGCAACGCTGGCAGGCAATCAAACGCCTGGCACGTTGACACTGAGTATTGCCGAGGACTTAAGTCAAGCAACCGCGCTGGCGGCGCACATCACGCCGCGCGGTGGCGTAGTGCTGCTATCGCCAGGCGCACCCAGCTTCGATGCGTTCTCAAGCTATGCAGAACGCGGCCGCGCGTTTGCCAATTTTGCTGGTTTTGGCGACATTTCCGAGGTCGAAATTGTTGGACTGGGCATTTTATGAAGGCGGTGAAAGTTTGGGACTTACCGTCACGCATTGCGCACTGGGCGTTGGCCTTAAGTATTTTGGGCAGTTATGGCAGTGCGGAATTTGGCTGGTTTTCGATGCAGTGGCATTTTTATTTCGGCTACGCCGCGATCACGCTAGTTATTTTCCGCGTACTGTGGGGCTTTTTTGGCAGCGAACACGCGCGCTTTCGCAATTTTGTGCGCGGCCCCGGCGCGGTCTGGCGCTATCTGAAAAATTTAAGCGACAAAAATAGCACCGAGAGCATTGGCCACAGCGCGCTCGGTAGTTGGGCCGTTTTGGTGTTGCTGGCGGCAACCTTAGCGCAAGGCATCAGTGGCTTATTCAATACCGATGAAATCGAATGGTTCGGCCCGCTCAGTGAAAAAGTGTCGAGCGAGCTCATCGATCAAATGGCGTGGTTCCACAATAATTTTTCCAATGTGCTGCTGATCGTTATCGGCATCCACATTATCGCGGCATTACTGTATCTGCTGATCAAGAAGCAAAATCTGATTGCGCCGATGTTTACCGGCGTGAAACGCACGGTGCAAGCCGCGGACGCCGTGCAAAAGCCGATTTGGTTAGCGGTTTTATTGTTGGTAATCAGTGCGGCGGCGCTTTGGGCGTTGATCAAGTTTTGGCCGAGCGCTGTTTGAATGGAACAAACGTTAAATGCACCCGAGCCTGAAATTGGCCAACTTGGCATCGCGCTGCAGAGCTTTGCGAGTGCGCAGTTGCAGCGCGCCATCGCCTATTTGGCGCAACCCGGAAAAGCCAGGCATCAAGGCATCCATGAAGGCCGCAAGTGCATTCGACGCGCACGTGCAACTTTGGCGTTGGCCGCCAAGGCCTTCAAACGCCACGATTGTGCTGTGCGAGCCGCACGTTTGGATGAAGAACTAGGCCGACTTTGCCGAGGTTTATCACCGCTTCGGGACGCCCAAGCTTTAACAGAAGCACTGGCCAGATTGAGCCGCGAAGCACCTGATGTTTCCGCGATCTTGCCAGCTGCCAGCAAGGCGGCGAAGGCGCGCCGTGATCAGTTAATGCAAAGTGCACTGCAACGCAACCCGGATTTTCTATCGCGCCGGCAACGTTTGGCTGATGCGATCAAACGTCTGCAGCACTTAGCTTGGCAAGATGTCAATGACGCCGACGTACAACGCGCGGTTAGCTACAGCATGCGCCGGGTAGAAAAAGCCCAGCGCAAAGCGCATCGGCACCCTGAGCTTGACGAAATTTGGCACAAGTATCGGCGGCGTTTACGGCGTTTGCGGCAACAGAGTAGTTTGCTGGCAACGATTAAGGCGGAACTATGCCCGGCTTTTGTTGGCCTAGAACAACACGCCGAACGTTTGGGCGAATCACAAGACGATGCACTATTGCTCAAGCATTGCGGTAAGCGCTCGCCGTTTGCGCCAAACCATCGCAAGATCATCCGCGCGATTACCAGCGCCCGCCTGCGCCATATGCGCAGCCGCTAAAATGGACGCAGCTGCGCAAGGTTTAGGTTATGGCGATATTGAACTGCGAATTCAAAAGCTCGAGCAACTGTTTGACACACTCGACCCGGCCCCGTTTCACGACAAAGCGCTGGATCGCAATGTAGATGCCTATCTGTTGGAAAGTGCCGCCGAATACAGTGCTAGCACAGCGCTCAAAGTGTCGATTCACGCGCCTGCAGCATTGGCTGCGCAGATTCCGGATATTGAGCACGCAATACATACACACTTTGCGTTGGCCACACAGCAGGCCGAGCGCCGACATCGTCGCCGTCGCGCGGTTGGACGCCTTGCGCTACTCACTGGCTTAATCATTTTGGTGCTGGCGCTTTCATTGCGCAGCTGGCTAAAAAGTGTCAGCAATCCACTTGCTGAGGCATTCAGCGAAGGGCTGATGATCTTGGCGTGGGTCGCCCTGTGGCGGCCTATAGAAACGATTGGTTTTGACTCCTGGGAAGCCATGCAGCAGCGCCGCTTGCTAGCGAAGCTATCGCGGGTTCCGGTTGTGCATGTGGCAAGTTCGACATAATCCTTGAATCGCACCCAGGATATTGTTGCTCAATTGGCCAACAAGCTGGCTTGACAGCAAACGAGCGTTACAGATAGCGTCAACTCGATTACTCGTTAGCAATTTCAGGATTTGTTTTGCCCAGGCAAACTAATCAAATGTGTTGCTCTAATTTTCGACTCCGCAATTGGAACCCCCATGCTGCTTACTCCGCAAGTTCTGCAACTGCCAACACTGCCGCAACAAGTTAGTGCCGAGCAACTAGCGCAACGCCAGTATCAACTCAGTTTGGCGCGCACCTCGTACAACTACATGCGCAGCTATCTAGAGCCGGTGCCGATGTCGGCAGATTTACCTAAAGGCGAAGAGTTCAGTCTGGATTTTGAGGCCAAGGTGCTAACCGTATTTTTACCACTGGCGGAGAATTTTCAAAAAGTCGTAATCGCCCTACTTCAGCGCGAACTGGACGGCGATTTACCTACCGAAGCGCTCCAGAAGGTGCGGACTAGCTTTGAAAAACTGAGTAGGGAATTCAGCATACTGCATCCAAAGCGCGATTTTGAGGATCTGCACGCGTTCCTGGAAGCGCTAGCAGAATTGCCAAAAGCAATGGAAGGACTGGTTAATATTCCGAAAGACATCGAAAAAATGGCCAGCGGTTTGGCGGCTGTGTTTAAAGAATTTATTGCTACGGGACCGACTGCGTTTTTGAAGTCAACCTTGTACGACATGTTGAGCGAAACGCACGGCCGTAACTATTTGCAGGCGGAAAGCTTAGAAGACTATCAATCCCTGTTTGCGGTTTTGCCGCTGCCATTGATGCTGCAGCTGGAACCACAAAGCTGGATGCCTAGCGGCGAAAAACCCTGTGTGCAGGATTGGTTTTTTGGCTACCTACAAATTGCTGGTTTCAACACCACCAATTTGCGCGGCGTGGTGCTGGAAGCAATTCCTGGTAGCAAAACGGTGCCGCTGGCAGAGTTGCAGCAAAAATTCCCGATCAGCGACAAAATTCTGCAGTCGGTTTTGGCCGATGCCAGCGTTAGTTTGAACGATGCTGTGCGGCAGAATCGTTTGTATGTTTGCGATTTTTCTGCGTTTGATGGCGCTACCTCGGATGCGCTGATGGGCGAACAACGCTACCTGTGCGCGCCGATTGCCCTTTTCTATTGGAACCCAACGCCGCCAGCGGGCTATCCACCCGGTGCTGACGGTGTTTTGCAGCCGATTGCAATTCAACTGGCACAGCGCTTTGATGCCGATAGCGCGCCAATTTTCACGCCGAACGACGCGGCAGACGCAAACGATCCGAACGGCCTAAAGTGGCGTATTGCAAAATATATCGTCAATGCCGTCAGCGCCATGCAACACGAAACCATTGCGCATCTAGGCGATTGCCACTTGACGATCGAGCCGATGGTGGTCGCGGCGCATCGCCAGTTGGCGGAGCAGCATCCACTGTTAAAATTGCTGATTCCGCATTTCCGCTTCACCATCAATATCAATGACGACGCTCTTCACAGTTTGATTATTCCCGGCGGCGTGGTGGCGACCAATGTTGGGCCATCGATCGAATCGACCCGTGCACTTTTGGCAAATGCGCATAGCGCCTGGCGTTGGGACGAAAACAATCCGGATCAGGTCTTTCAGCTGCGCGGCGTCGACAAACTGCCAATATTTCCCTTCCGCGATGACACCAAACTATTGTGGAAAGCGACGCGCGAATTTGTCTGCAACTATTTGCGCAGCTACTACCGCGATGACCAAGATGTTATCGAGGACACTGAGCTACAAGGCTTCATCAACGAGCTGGTATCGCCAGTCTATGCGAATTTCAAAGGTTTGAACGGCTTGAAACTAACTGAGGACCCGCGCTGGCCGTTACGCTTAGATAGCTTGGATTACTTGATCGAACTGATTGCGCAAATTATCTATACCGCCGGCCCGCAGCACGCGTCGGTCAATTACGCGCAGTATCCGCTGATGTCCTACATGCCCAGCGTCGCTGGCACCATCTATAGCGCACCACCTACCCGCCAGACCGTGCTGAACGCATCGGAAGACTGCCTAGCTTGGTATCCACCGTTGGACGTGTCGCTGTATACGTTTTCCTTCGAATTCCTACTGAGCAGCGTGCAGTACGATACTTTCGGCCACTACGAATCCAACCCACGCACACCGTATTTCACCGACCCAAAAATTCAGCCCCTAGTCGCTGATTTTCAAGAACAGCTGGCATTGATCGAAATCGAAATACGCCGCCGCAACAAAACCAGACCCTTGCCCTACCCTTACCAGCTGCCATCGATGATTCCAAACAGTATTAGCATTTGAGGAAACCGCGCACCGCAATAAATTTAGCTTCGGCTTAACACAACAATTTCGTCATCCAGCTGCGCTAGACTAATCGGCTTAAATTTATAAGCCGAAGGCCGCATCATGCGTCAGCCCGTTGTTCGTTTGCCCGCGCTCCATTTAGCGGTTTGTGTTTCACTTTTTGCCAGCACCGCCGCAGTCGCGGACACCACGCCACAAGCGCTACCGTTTAATCAGACCTGGGCAAACGCCGCCCTTATCACTACGGCAAACGACTGGTCGGGCGTGCCCGGAATTATTGGCGCAAACGGTGCCAATTCTGCCAGTTCCGTAACGGGCGTCGACCCGCAGACATTAATTTTTGAAGACCCAACGCCTACCTTGAGCGTCAACGCAAATCAAACGGTTGTTTTGTCAACTATGCTGTCTGGCGAAGTTGCCGAGTTTGAAACGCCGGGGGTAGTTGCATTTCAAGGCAGCGGTACCGCCGACGCGCCGTATTTGTTGATTACTATCAACACCACCGGGCGCGCGTCGATTCCAATGAGCTACAACTTGCGCGATATTGACGACGGCGTCGAAAGCGCGATTCAACCGGTCGCTCTCCAGTACCGCATTGGCAGCACCGGCACATTTACCAATATTCCAGCCGGTTTCGTCGCAGATGCATCCACCGGCCCGAGTTTAGCCACCTTAGTCACTCCGGTTGCCGTGACGTTACCTGCAGCACTTGACAATCAGCCAGTGGTCCAACTGCGCATATTGACTTCAAACGCCGTTGGTTCAGACGAATTCATCGGTGTCGACGACATTAGCATCGGCGGCAGCGCTGCAGATGTGCCACCCACAGTCAGTAGCACCACACCAGCAAATAACGCACTAAATGTGCTGATTGACAGCAATGTCAGCATCGCCTTCAGTGAAGCAGTGACAGTATCGGGCAATTGGTACACGCTAAACTGCGCCACCAGCGGCGCGCACACGGCCGTAGTTACCGGTGGCCCAGGCACCTATATCCTTGATCCAAGCCCAAATTTTGCGTTCAATGAAAGCTGTGCTTTAGTCATTATCGCGGCAAATGTCTTGGATCAAGACGGCACGCCAGAAGCGATGGCAGCCAACGTCACTGTCAATTTCACCACCGTGGCGGATGTAGCACCCACGGTCAGCTCGACAATTCCGGCCAACAATGCAACCGGCGTGAGCATCAACAGCAATGTCACGGTTAACTTCAACGAGCCGGTCACTGTGAACGGCGCTTGGTACACACTCAGCTGCGCGGTCACTGGTAATAATTTAGCCGCCACCGTAACCGGCGGGCCAACAAGCTACGTGATCGACCCCACGCCGACATTGAGCAATGACGAATTGTGCACATTGACCATCAACGCGGCCAATGTTCTGGATCAAGACGGCACACCGAATGCGATGGCAGCTAATTTCACCAGCAGTTTTCAAACTCAGCCAAGTGTTGTGAATTACTACAACAGCGTCGATGCCAGTTCGGCCACGACCCTGCGCGCCACGTTGCACCCAGTGATTCGCGGCCACACTTGCTATTTCTATTCGGGTGCGGGCACCAGCGTTTGGACCATTTTGGAAGATGCCGATCAAGCGCCGGGCGCAGGCAACGAAAACAAAGTATTGGATGTCTACAAAAACGAGTTCTACAACAAAGGTACGGATCGCGCGGGAGTGAACAATAATCCAGTGACGTCATTCAATCGTGAACATACCTGGCCGAACTCCTACGGTTTTAATGACGTACTGACCGCACCTGGCAACGGCGGCACGCAATTCCCCTATTGCCCATATACCGACACCCACATGCTTTACGTTAGCAACGTGGCCTACAACTCCAGCCGAGGCAATTTGCGTTATGACAATTGCCCAGGCTGCGGCGAATTAGCCACAACGGCCAACGCAGGCCAAGGCGGCGCAGGGTTTCCGAATCGCTTGGATGGCGCGCAATTTGAAACTTGGAGTTTACGCAAAGGTGACATGGCGCGAGCGATTCTGTATATGGATATTCGCTATGAAGGCGGCACGCACCCGGTTACTGGCATTAGCGAACCAAACCTAATCGCAACCGACAATACTTCGTTGATTGCCACAACTGGCAATGGCCAAGTCGTGGCAACCGGCTACATGGGCCGACTGGCAACGTTGATCGCTTGGCACCAGGCGGATCCACCAACGGATGCCGAGCGCGCGCGAAATAACAAAATATTTGGCTATCAGAATAACCGCAACCCATTTATCGACCGCCCTGAATGGGTCAATTGCTTGTACTTAAA
>JAYVAQ010000605.1:0-2778 GCA_043750875.1 Rhodanobacteraceae bacterium | reverse complement strand
TGAGCGCAGCGCCGAATGACCCCACTGCTTTGGCGCGGCTGACGCAGTTAGCTGATACCTTGCTGCGCGAAACCCGAGCGTTTAGACCGAGCAATTTTCCCGAGATCGAGGCGCAAATCCGCGCCGCTTTGGCGGGCTTGGTTAATGCGGGGCCGATAGGCAACCCGACTGTTAGCAATCCGGGCGGCTTCGGTAGTGATGGCGTAAGCAACGCCATCGATAACAGCGCGAATGAATTCGGTGCGTCGCAGGCGGAATTAGCGCTGCAAATCGCGGAAGTTATGCGCCAGCTCGGCGAAGCCACCGGCGATACTTTGGCAGAGGTCGCAGCGTCCATCGGCGTCAACGTTGGCGAATTAGTCACAGCACTCGGCATCAGCCTCACCGAATTAACCGCTGCCAGCACACAACAACTGGCCGCACTTGCAGCCTCGTTGGGTGTTGAGCTCAGCGAATTAGCCAGCAATGTTGGCGTCGAATTAGGCACCTTGGCTAATCGTCAAAGCTTGCTAAACGATGCTGTGGAAGCCGAAATTGCCGCACTTCCAGAATCGCAGCGCATTCAATTACAAGCGCTCTTTGATGCCGTTCAAAACGCCGCTGACGACCCTGCAGGCCTAGTCATCGCCGAGAAGAATCTCTCTGATGCAATTAAAGCGATTGGCGGCGATACCCAAAACGTACTGGCACCATACTTCGCCGACATTGATCCAACCAATCCGCTCGCTGACATCAACACGACGCTGAACGGCGGCTTCGCGGGCGTGATCGATGCCGTCAATAACATCAATATTCGCAATGGGCAGCCGGTTCCGCCTGAAGGCTCGTTTGCCGTAGGCACCGCCTTTGTGCCACGTGACATGCTGGCCCAAATCCACCAGGGCGAAGCGGTCATTGATGCCGGAACGATGCAGGCTTTACGGCGCTATGGCATTCCGTTGACTGGAGGCGTAGCCGCGAATAGCGACAACGGCGTGAACCAAGACATGCTGGCCGAACTTCGCGCCATGCGCACCGAGTTAGCGCAGTTGCGTGCAACCGTTGCTACGGGCGATGCCGACAACGTCAAAGCCACAGCGCGCGCTGCCAAAGTGCAAGCCGACGCCATCGAATCCACCCGCGCCGCGCGTACCGGCCGTCTCGTAGGAAGCTATTAATGTCTGCCACACCGATCCTTTATTTTCACGACGATGTCGGCGCGCCGCCGCTCGATGACACTGCCGGTTCACTCGCGAATTTGCTGGCTGCGATCCTGTGTAATGGCTATGGCGCTAAAGCGCCTGCGGGTTGGTCAGAAACACTGGGTGGTGATGATCGCGCGTTTACTTCACAAAGCGGATTCGTGCTCGAAGTCCAGGACGGCCAGGCCGGTATTGCTTACAAAGAAGCGAAAATATACGGCTACAGCAGCCATGTTTCACTTGGGGTCGGTGCCGATCAAACGCCTGTGCTTTATTCGCGTAAAAGCGCTTTAGGCCCACAAATTTGGATGGCGATTGCTTGCCGCCGGTTCATCTATTTGTTCGTTGATCACGCAGGTTTAGGCCGCTTACGAGACGCCAGTTTGACCCTAATCGCCGCCGAGCTCAAAAGCCTGACACCGGCTGATGGATTCGCGTTTTTGGTCGCCGGAAACGACGCCGCAGACGTTTCTAGTGGTTCGGGTAGCCGATTATTTAGCCAGGCATTCAGCTTGTTTCAAGCGCCAGCACCTGGCCCTGGAGCCGCCGCGTTCGTACTGCGCTCGGCGACCGGCGCGCCAGGCGTGTTGCCCTGCCATTTATTGCACCCGTTTGGCAGCGTTGGCGCTGCAAGTGCTTTCGTTGGCGGAGATGGCGTTCCGTTTCCGCACCCCAGCGGCGATATCGTTTTGTCGACGGCGCTGGTGATGGATGGCGTTGCCAGCGCGCGCGGCTATTTGCCGCATGTCTATTGGCCTTGGCATTACAAGCCGTATACCGACCTACAAACCAACGCAATCACGATTCCCGGAGTCACGTTGACCGCGAAGTCGTTCGTCGAAGGCGGCACATATGGTCAGGCGCTCTTCGATACGACATCGGCTTACTAAATGCCACTGATTAGCCACTGGCCGAGTGTATTTAGCGCCGCAACGCAGGTCGGCGATGTCATGGCGATTGTGCTGGAAGCCACGCCCTTCGACACTGCCCGCTACTTCGCCACGCGCGGCTTTGTCACCACTCCAAACGACCTACCTGACCTTACAATCTTTGACGGCCGCATTGTTAGCGACCCGGACTATTCCCGTGCGATCAGCACCATCTTTTGGGGCAGCGGCACACCGAAATTCACCATAGGCGCTATCGATCTAATTAACGCCGATGGCGCGCTGAATGATTTATTGATGTTGCCAAAAAACCGCGACCGACAGGCCACGATTTGGTCGGGCGAATACGGTGCAGCCTTCTCAACCTTCGAGCTGATATGTGTTGCGCAAATCAACGATGTCACCGAAGAAGGCACGCTTTTGCGCATTACTCTTGCCGACAAATCGGCGGCGTTGGATCGGCCCATTCAACAGCAGCTTTACGGCTCTGGCGTGCTGCTTGGGCAGCTAAAACCGTTCGGTTTTGGTGCCTGCTATTCCGTACCCGCCACCCTGCCAGACACCGCATTCCTGCGCTTCGACGTGCTCGATTCCACAACCCATACCATTACGAAAGTGCGGGCCAATGGCGATGAGCTAACGCCAGTCACCGACTGGATCAATTACGGCAACGGCTTCGAGCTCTTGTTCGCGTTTCCCGGCAAAATTAC
>JAYVAQ010000604.1:0-3146 GCA_043750875.1 Rhodanobacteraceae bacterium | reverse complement strand
TTGCAATCATCATCGGGCGCATGTTTCAAAAATCACGAGCTAATTCACTCAACACAACGTTTTACTCATGACCACAAAGTATAAATCGTCGCGTTTGGGCAAGCCAAAATCGTCATCGCCGTAGGGAAAATCTTCGCGCTCACCGGTTAACCGATAGCCGCGTCGTTGATAGAACGCAATCAAACTTTCCCGCATCCAGATCACCCACATCCGCATCTCGGTAGCGCCGAAATCTAAAGCGGCGCGGCGCTCGCCTTCGGCTAGCAGTGCTTTACCAACGCCACCGCCCTGAAGCGTGGGAACCACCGCAAACATACCGAAATGGCACCCATCGTCATGCATTTGAATGTGCGCGCTTGCGAGCAAGGCATCGCCATCAAATGCCAAGATAATTTGGCTCGCCGGTGCCAGTAATAACTGCAAAACCTCTGCAGCATCGGTGCGCTGGCCATCCAGTAAATCCGCCTCAGTCGTCCAGCCTTTTTGACTGCTTTCACCGCGATAGGCGGATTCCACCAACGCCACAATATTCGCTACGTCAGCCGCTTGTGCACGCCGAAATTCTAAAGCCATGCATTAACCTCTAGCCAGCAAGGCGCGCAAATTCGCAATTTGGGCGCTTGCACGTGAAATGTAATTCGCCATGACTAAGCTGTGGTTCGGAAAAAAGCCAAAACCGCCGCCATTCAAAATCATTGGGCTCCAAATGGGGGCTTGGGTTTGCTCAAGTTCCGCAATGATTTGCTGCACACTGACCTCGGCATTTTTATTGTCCAACACCGGTTTGAAATCGACTTCAATGGCCTTGAGAATGTGGATCAACGCATACGCGGCGCCACGCGCTTCATAAAAATTATCGTCAATTTTCCGCCACGGCGTTTGCACAAACAAGGGCTCACCCGATGCCGCCGGCCCTGGCGTGCTTTGTGTGGCATTCGGATCGTTGGCTAAATCGGTGTCAGGACGCGCATGCGTTACCGAGGCACTCAAACGTTGCGAAAGCGAGCCCAGCTGCTTTTCCACCAAGCGCAAATAGGCTTCTAAGTTGTCCGCACGGGCATAAAACTGCGCGCTTGGCTGATTCGGATCGACCAAACGCCCAAGATACGCTTTGAACTCGACATTGGCTTCGCGATATTTACCTTCGGTGGTGGGCACGATCCAACGATCGTTGGAATACATCAGCAAGGGTTGCGCAACTTCAAGGTTTTTGTCGGCAACCGATTGACTTTGCGAGCGGCTAAAGTCATTGCGCAACGCACTTGCTAAATCGCGCAGCTGTTGCAGCACGCCAAATTCAAAGTTAGAAATATTATCCAACAACACGCCGGGGGGCGCGATGTCGTTGCTGATGTAGCCGCCGGTTTTGCCCAACTGCCCTTCGTTTAAGCGGATCAGCGTGCTTACCACGGCAACACCTGTCACCGTCGCACGCCCGGCTGTTGTGTATTGTGTTGTTACCGCAGCCATTTCAAAGGGCTTTGGTTCGCGGCTCCATACCCACATCAACACCAAATTTACGGTAAACAACACCGCAAGTACCGCAAGAATTAGCCGAACCAGCCATTTTTTTGACTTTACCGGCGTGCTCGCACTGTTCGGCGTGCTGGGTGTGGCGACAGAATCATTCATGATATGTGTTCCTCGTGTTTGGCGTTAGCGTAGGCGATTACGCTTGGCTTAGCGAGTCAAGTGCTATGAAACCCGGGCTATTCGCACACCAGTGCTTCATCCGCCGCCAACACTTTTACCGCGCCAAAGCCAATCGCATCAAACACTTCCGTCCAGGTTTCATAGCTCGACGCACCTGGTTTTAGTGGGCAACTTGAGGTTGGCGCATAGCGCCCGTCTTGCATGACTTGGTAGAGGCTGAGCTTGAGTGTGTCGGCACTCAAATTTTGGATTTCGACCACGACTGAATGCGGCTCCAATTTCACCACGCGCACAGAAAGCGCCGCTTTTGCTGGCCCAATAACAGCATCGACGATGCCGTCGTGTATCGCTAAGTCGTGTTCCAGATTCGCTTTTAGCGGCAATACCGTCGTCGGTTCCGGATTTTTGCCGTGCCCACCGCCATGTGCGCCGCCACCGGGCGGAAAGCCCCAGGCGCTACTTGCAGCCAATACAAAAACCACACTCAAAATAAAATTTACTGACGTCTTAGATTTCACGGCGTGTTTCATAAACGCGCTTTGATTTTGCCGATCATCCAACCCAACACCGGGATATGTTCAAAGATTCCCGCAGTCGAGTCCCAATAATCTTGGTGGAAGCAAACCAAGCCTTCGTTATTAAAACGTACGTGGCTAATACCGATCGTTTGCGTATCTTGGCCTTTTTTGAAGCGCTTAAAGCGAATCGTCATAACCCAGCGAATGTAATAGTCGCCGGTTTCATTGCTTAAAGTTTCTTTGACTTCGACAACACAACTTTCCACCGCCTCCGCGCTGTGCTTGAGATAGCTGCGCATCTGATCGCGGCCACGAATGGTTTTGAGCGTGTCGTTAAACCACGCGTCAGTGGCATAGGTTTGATCGAGCAAAACATCGATCTTCTGCGGCGAAAAATCCGCGAAAAACAATTGGAACCGGGCGATGGCGGCGGCTTCTTCAGCGCTACCGCGCTTGAGTGCTGGGCCTTTCCATGACTGCGCCGCGAGTTCGGTCAAATAATCCATAAAAAACATCTGCCTTACAGGTACAAAACTTTTGCAGGTACAAAAAACTTAAGCGTTCAAGAAAAAGCCGCTGAGCACTTTTTGCGGCGCTCAGCGGCGTTTGTTACTCATCCTCATCCATGCTTTACCCCGTCTTTCAGCGGCGCCCCCGTTGCTGCGGCGTCCGGATAAGCATACACCCACATTTGCAAGGCGATAGGGCAGATGTAGTGGGATGGAAAAATTTAATTCCAAAAAATACGGGTGGAATTGCAATGGCGTTTGGGTCGCCTAGTGCAATGGGAAATAAGCCACTCAATCCCCACGCCGCCAAACCCCAAACCCCAACATTGCCAAAATCAACACCAAACTCGCCAGCATTGACAGCGCAGGCACCGGTATCAATGGTGCCGCGCCCAAGCTTGGGTCTGGAAGAAAACGATTTAGATCGACCCGAAATACATCCTCTTCATGGCCGTTGGAGTCGTTT
>JAYVAQ010000603.1:0-7667 GCA_043750875.1 Rhodanobacteraceae bacterium | reverse complement strand
CTCGCCATTGGCTCATCGCGAACTAAAAGTTTTCCATGACCCTCCACGCGGGAATATCGATACCCAGGCGCAGTTGAGCTTATCCAATATCCGTTTTGTGCACGAGCACGCATTCGATTGATTACTTGCTCGGTGTTCTTTTGTCGCTGGTGTTGGGAAACACTTGCAAGCAGGTGCTCTACCAAACGGCTATCAGAGTCTTCCCCGAACTCAATCGATGGACTTTCTAATTTACCGCCCGCAGCACCAATGGCGGTACGCAACTGGATATGCGCCTCCAGTGATCGTGCTAAACGGCTCACGTCATCGATGAGCACAATCGGGTGCACGCCTCGGATCGAATGAACATAGTCCAGCAAGCGTTGCATGCCTGGGCGATCAATCAAGCTTCCGGATACGCCTTCATCTTGGAATTCTTCGACAACATCGTAGTCTTTTAAGCGCGCAAATTCACGGCAACGTGTGGACTGCGACGACAATCCGTGGCCTTCCTTAACCTGCTTAACGCTGGATACGCGCTCATTTCGCTTTTTTGTCATTGGCTACCTCAAAATGTGAGTCATTGGCCGCTTGCAAATATTTTTCCCGTATTGACTTTCTAATGGACGCTAGAGACTTCGTTTTGTCAATCTTTTCGGCCTGCTGGACGGGATGCATCATAAAAATGTAGTCAACACATCCTTCAAGAATGACCGCAACAGCGCGAAGGAGCTGCTCTTCTTGGGTGGGAGTCAAATTCTTGTCTTTGAGGAAATGTCGGTACTTATCGATATCGATTGGCATTGGCATGTTCTCCTGGCGCAGAAAACGAGGAAAAGCCACTCGTTTAGCGCAAGGTTTTATCAGTGCGTGATGCCGCCTTTGGGAAACTGACCAGCTATCCAGCGGGATGAGCCGAAGCCTTCATAGCGGGAAACGTTTGTTCCAAGTGAACCCGAGACTCCTAGCCTCGACTGATTTAGCAAAGCAATTTAAAAAATGTTCGCATGCTCGTAGCAGACGGCGTTCAATATCGGCTATCGGCTCAACTAACAGCGTGCGTCGGTATTTCAATCTAAATTTTCAGGTGAGAGAAAAGCGCGGTTCAAAACATTGTCATTTGACCGCAGCGTGCATGAATGACTTTTTAGTTCGAGTTAAGAAAATATAAACAAATTTAGAAAGTTGAAAAATGTAGTGATACGAAATTTCCGTAGATGACGTTTACGGCAGTGAGTAAGAAAAAAGCAT
This sequence comes from Rhodanobacteraceae bacterium, assembly GCA_043750875.1. Taxonomy (GTDB): domain Bacteria; phylum Pseudomonadota; class Gammaproteobacteria; order Xanthomonadales; family SZUA-5; genus JANNYA01. The sequence goes on along the minus strand of JAYVAQ010000603.1, from coordinate 6,437 downwards.
CACCACCTAGGGGATTTCATGGTTTTTCGAACAACGCGTTTTCAATTCGTTCTCGCTGCAGCACTCAGCCTTTTTCTTCCAATCGCGTTGTCGCAACCTGCGCCTGACCCTATTAGCGATGCCGTTGGTGCCACTGTTGGTCAATTCAAAGTCGACGAAAACGGTTCCGCTAGTTACGCCATCCCGATCTATGCGGTGCCGGGCACGGCGGGTGTATCACCCAACATTGATTTGATTTACAACTCCCAAGGTTCAGGCGGCATGCTTGGACGTGGTTGGTCGGTTAGTGGCACTTCTGTAATTGCGCGTTGCCGACAAACCATTGAGAACGGCGATTTCGTTGGAGTTAACTCGGCAACAACTGATTTCAATCCGAAAGGGCTGAACTTTACTAAAACTGATCGCTTTTGCTTGGATGGGCATCGCATGCTGGTGGTGTCCGGCAATTACGGCGATTCAGGCAGCGAATATCGACTCGAAACGGATCCCTACACTGTTGTGTTCGCCCGTTTAGGCGATAACTCAGTCAGCGGCAGCTACACCGGGCCTGCCTATTTTGAAGTACACCGCCGCGATGGCTCAACGTCATTTTACGGTAATACGCCGGATTCAAATGTGCGGCGCAGTGGATGTGATCTCAACGGATTGACGTGCTCAACATCGCTTTGGGCGATGAACCGCTCGCATGACTCCGCCGGTAACTACATGAATTTTGTCTACCAACAAAATCCAGCGGTCATTGGGGCACAGACTTTTGCGAATACGGGCGAGTTTGTTCTGAGCGAGGTGCAATTCACCGGCAAGCTTAAACTCGCTGGTCAAACGAGCGGCCCATTTGCGCCGTAGGCCAGAATTCAGTTTTTATATGACACGCGTGCCGAAAATGATTGGGAACGTGGTTTTCAATCGGGCGCTTTGTTAGTGCAGTCGCAACAGCTGCGAGAAGTACGTTCTTACGGCCCAGATGACGCCCAGAACGAACAACTTGTTCGCACCTATACCCTGAGCTACGACCAATCTTTCGTTTTCAACAGCGGATCTGGATCCGGTGCAACCCGCCTCAAATTCATCACAGAATGCGCGGGCACTACCTGCTATCGCCCAACCATCTTTACCTGGAGTACTGCACAAAACACATTTTCAACCCAAGAAACGACGCCAACGTTTGACAGTGAGCGCTTGAGCCTTTCACGCTTTGGTGACGTTGGCGATGGTCGCCAGGATTTGGTCTGGCTCAAAGCGCGCCTACCACTCAATTCCAATCCCTTCATTCGCAGCTATGATTTATTTGTTTCCTTTGGAGATAGAACGGCGTCGGCAGCAACGCTCACAACGCCCGCCCAAACTGCTGTTTTTGTCAATCATTATCTGCGTGACTCGGATTTGCAGCTCGCTGACTTGGATGGGGATGGGCGCGAAGATGTGGTGTTTTTGGAAAGCGCCATTGGAAACGACGTTTGGCGCGCCTTTCGCTCCTTAGGGCGACCCACTGCGGGTGAAGCGGTCTTTGGCAACACCAATATTTTAAACTTCCCGATGACGGCGTTTGATAAGCCAACTTTTGCCGATATCAATGGTGATGGATTGCTGGATGTGATCTATAGCCGATTTGAAACAAGCCCAACCACCGATCCTAACTTCAGCACAAAGGCGCGTTTACAACGATTTGCAGATTCCCCTGCACGCTTCGAGTATGGCGATGAGATCACGTTAACGGGTGCTTGGCAGCCAGAGATCGTTGCAGAGTGCGGAATTACGCCGAAGGGCTATCGACGAGTTTGTGGCTATGGGCCATTGGGCACCGATGGTTACCTAGGCCCTGACTTAACCGGTGATGGTCGAGGCGACTTGCTGTTGCGGTTAGATGTCACCGACATCTTAGAGGACAAGGTATGTAGCAATAGTCCCCAGCCGCCGCAGTGCGAGCCCATTCTAATAGCCAGCTTTACTACACTATTTGCGACCGGCAACGTCAACTTCGCCACTGCAACCGTCACGCTAGATCGTATTTGGGATAGCCAAAATGGCCCATTTCGATCACCTGAAGGCAATATAAGCATAGGCAATTCACAGCTCGCTGATCTCAACGCCGACGGGCTTTTGGATTTAATTGATTTTGGCGAGGGTGCCACCAACTTTGATACGCCCCTGCAATATCGAATAAACACCGGCGCGGGCTTTACGACGCCTTATTTAAATGCCTTTCCGCCGCAAACCAATGTGCGCGGCAATTCTTTTGTTGACGTTGACGGCGATGGCCGAGCCGATTTGGTGGCAGCTTCAACCACCACAGGCGTATTGCAAAAATCCAGCTTCACTAGGCCGGGCGAGCCGTTTACAAGCTACTCAGCGCTTGCCGGTGGCAACGCAAAGCTGTGTGGCACGGCGAGCTGCACTAACGCCGGTGTGCAATCGCAATACTCCAAACTGTTTAGTGACATCGACGGCGATGGTTCGCTGGATTTCATTAGCCTCAGAGTTGCAGGCGGCAGTGGACTTTATGTGAGTCGCGCACCCGCCACGTCTCGCTACCGTGCCCGAGATGTGATTGAAGGTATTACTAACGGCTACGGTGCATTGACGACGCTGAACTATCAGCCACTGACAAACAAGGCCATTTATCAGCGCGATTTCAATTCCCGTTTGGATGCTGACCGCTTAGGCGGTGCGGGCGGCAGCAATCCAGAGCGTCGCTTCCTCGGACGCGGTTCGCCGGTTATTGATTTATTAGCACCGATTTATGTCATTGCACGTGCCGATTCAAGCGCGCCCAGGTTTGGCGCTGTAAATGCGATTAGTCGCACCCGCTATCGCTACACAGGCCTAAAGATTCAATCAGGCGGACGCGGCATGTTGGGCTTTCGCACGATCACCTCACTAGACGATAACGCTGCATTGAGTGATCCCAGTAGTCCAAGTTTTATCTCAACCGTTACGATTAATCGTCAAGATTTTCCCTACATCGGCGCGCCGATTGCCACGATCAAATCACTCGTGCAAGGCTCGTTTAGCTATGCGCCCGGCAATCCAAGTAACGATCTCGATGCCTGTGCGGTGAACATGGAAGCAGTGGGCAAAGACTGTTTTTACCGCCCGCCAGCGGATGTCAATGGCAGCATGGCCGAACCAACAGTCGCGGCGCACCCCGCCGTCGGTGGTGTTGCCGTCAGTACGCCCGCGCAAAGTTGGGCCTGTTTTGGCAGTGGCGGTGCCACCGTATGCGAACCCGCTAATCCAGCGACGCAGAGTAATTGCCTGCTCGATACTCCCACCTTGAATCCAGGCATTTTTGCAGGGGTGCAGGCACGCCTGATCTCGCCCCAGGGTGGTGAAATTGACTCAGGGAACTTCGTACCCACAAGTGCGCAACAGCCGATCTTTGCGTTTATTTCAGGCACCAACGAACCCATGCGCGATCCAGCCGATGGCAGTTTGAGCCTCGATCAATATTCGGCTTTTTGTTACGACAGTTTTGGTAACAACACACAAAACGTGGTTGATACCTACTCGCCGTCGGACAGCGTTTTGTTTGAGCGAAAAGAAACGAATAATTCATACAGCAATTTTTCTGGCAATGCAGGCGGCACGTTTCGTTGGCGACTAGGCCGAATGACGGCAAGCAGCGTCACACATATGCGGGAAGACCCGAACGCGCTGGGAACTTACGTTAGCGATACCCGCAACGTCAACTTTACCTATGATATTGGCTCTATTACGTCCACCACCCAAACGAATAGCGGCTTCTTGAAAAGTGAGCGCAGCCAATCGGTTGCGCTCGATGCCACTGAAGATTTGCGCACCCAACAATTTCGCGATGAGTTCGGCAACATCATTGTCAAAATGTCTTGTTCGCGCGGCGTTCCCGTAGCCGATTGCGACGATCCCACCGACATCACCAAAGTGTTGCAACGTCCGACGCGTGAAGGTAAGCCTTTGGATTGGGTGCACCGATATGCGGTGACGAAATATGACACCCGACTTGCTGCATTCCTGCGGCGTGGACGTTTTGCAGACGAAGACTCGGTGCCGTTCTTCGATGGCACCTCAACTGGCGCATCTATTTTTGAAACAACGCGCGCAAAAGTACTTTCGCGCAACGTATTCGGTGATCCCACGCAAACGCAAGATTTGAACGGCGTCGACCAAGTTATGCTCTACGGCGCGCTCGGTCGCGCCTATTACCAATGGTCGGAAACGGTTGCGGGTTCGACGTTGAACTCGGGAGGCGTTTCCAGCACCACAATTTTGCGTTGGTGTGGCAGTGGTATCAATGAAGTTTCCTGCCCAAGCGGCTCCGTGTTTCGCCAAGCAGCCGTTTCAAGCTTAGGACAAGCCAGCTACAGCTATTTTGATGTCCTCGGGCGCGAAACACTCACTGTCGCGCGCAGTTTTAACGATCCTACTGACGCCGCTATCGGCGGCAATGCCGCCTTCAATGCAAAGCAGTTTGTTGCTTCCTGCAAATACTTTGAAGCCCATGGCCGTAATGCGCGCGCGAGTGAACCGTTTTTTCTGAGCGATGTCCCTACAACTCCAGGCGAGCCGCGTTTTACCGGCGACCCTTGTGCGGCAGGGCGCGATTGGACGATAACAACTTACGATGGCCTCGGGCGGGAGCAACAAACCAGCTATCCCGACGGTGGTGCAAAGTCTTTGTTGTATGGCAAAGAAAATGGCGCGTCGGCTAATCCGCTGACCACTGTCACCAAAATTACCCAATCCGCAGGCGTGATCTTAAGCACTACGATTACCAAAAACGTATTGGGCGAGATCATCGAGACAATCGATGATGCAGGCTTGAGCACAAAATTTGAATACGACCTCAATGGCAACCAAGTCGCAATTCGCCGCAAGGCGGCGGCCAGTCAAGCCGATATTGTCAGCGCCATGTTTTACGACCGATCAGGTCGGAAAACCTCTGAAACAGATCCGGACTCCGGCAACAGCACAAATCGCTATAACGCTTTGGGTGAGGTCATTCGTGTTACCGACGCCAAGGGTCAAATCAGTGAAAACCATTATGATGCGCTGGGTCGTATTTGGCAGCGCGTGGCAACGGGCGCAGGTGTATCAGTTCAAGAAACATCTACTTTTAATGTTAATGGCCATCAGTTCGGAGCAGTGTTAAGTGGTGAGTATACAAGCGCCTCCATCACTCTTACGGAAGGCATTAACAGTGGCCAGCCGCTAAAGCACGGGATGATCAAAATCATTCCATCAACTAACGATCTCATCCGAGCCGTGCAAGAAAATAATGTAGTAGTTGTCGGAAGGAGAACCGCTTCCGGAGGACATACTGTGGTAATCACAGGTGTTGAGTACCGCCCGGGCGGAACCTATAAAACCCAAGCCAATTGGTTTTACTACGATCATCGGGTGTTTTTGGAAAGAGTATGGTTCCTGGATCCGGCAACAACAATCGAGATACCGCGACAAATGAACGGGGACGATTTCCTTGCCTCTGTGGCTTTCGCTTTCTATATTCAAAAACCGAGGTAGCCATGCGGCTGAAAAGGCGTCTTATCGTATTTGTCGTTTCAGCGCTCCTCGCAGGCTGCGCCACGCAGTTTGGATACAAAATATCAAAGCCAGTCGATGTTTATTTTGCTTCGAAATCTGAAAAACTGAACTACCACCTGCTCTCGGCGGTTGAGAATGCCCAGCTATCGCGTGGATACGGTCCAGTTACTAAAACCGAAGCAGTTGAGCGCTTTGTGGCCAAGAATGCACAGCCGCATGTTGCGAATGGGGTGAAGAAAGAATTTGAGCAGGGTGATTGGATTTTGCTTCTAGATTGCGGCTCGTACTACAAGCGTCAGAACTTCTACTTCGAAAACACCGTGTCCGCGACGCTCGGCTGTGAGTAGTGTAATTGATCCGCTGTTTCGTTTTCCGGACAGCCTGTTTTTCTTTATGTTGATTGCGTGCGTGTGCACCGCAATAGGCGGCGTAGTTTTTGGGTTTCGTGTCAAGCACCATGTACCGGTTTGGATTGCTCTCACGATCTTCGCTTTACTCTCCGTATTGCTGCTTTGGTGGTTCAACGAGCTATACATCCATAATTTTCCGGACGGCCCGACATTGGCCGAACCTGCATTTGGCTGCAACGAGCTTCAAGCGTACAAGCAATACGTCGAGTTAAATGATGAGGAACTCTGGAAGTTGCGAGAGTGGCAGAGAATTCTCCGCGCTGACAACTGTCAAGGCGGCATTCTTTTCACACTGGCGCTGAACACCATCATCCGATGCCTCACAACGTTTCTCTTGGGGTTATTGACTGGCGGCCTTTCCCGGAGGTTTGCAAGACCAGAGTCCATTGCGTGCCAAGAAGAGAAGCGATATGTGCTCAATGAAGTACTCGCCTCAGTACAGCCAATGCCAGTGGAGCAACCGCAGTCGTACGAACAAATCGCTGAATCATTGGAAGCAACGATCAA
>JAYVAQ010000602.1:0-2832 GCA_043750875.1 Rhodanobacteraceae bacterium | reverse complement strand
CGGTAGTGCCACATGCGGTGGTGATGAGCGTTGGCGGCACCTTGATAGCCGTCGCCCACATCATTAATTTGCGTCTGACCCATGGCCATGTGCACGATGCTCGCTGTCACCATCATTGATTCAACAGCATGTACTTGGTCGCGAGCCGGTAAAATGCTAGGATACGCACCTAATTCGTAGAACCAATCACTAAGGAAAGCATCATGGGTAAGGGCGATCGTCGCACCGCAAAAGGCAAACGTAATATCTCCAGCTACGGCGTAAGTCGTCCGACCGAAAGCAAAACGGTTGTTGGTAAAGCGGTTGCCGCGCCAAAAGCCGCAGTTGCTGCACCTAAAAAAGCGCCTGCGAAAAAAGCGGCTGCCAAGTAATTGTAGGAAAGAACGTGGGAGCGGCGCAAGCCGCGAAAATTCTGCGACATTCTTCAAGAAAAAAGCCCCGCAATGCAGGGCTTTTTTCGAAATCTTCAAATAATTACTTGGCAGCTGCTTTTTTCGCAGGTGCTTTTTTCGCAGGTGCAGCAGCAGCGGCTTTTGGCGCGGCAACCGCTTTACCTACCACCGTTTTGCTTTCGGTTGGACGGCTCACGCCGTAGCTGGAGATATTACGTTTGCCTTTCGCGGTGCGACGATCGCCCTTACCCATGATGCTTTCCTTAGTGATTGGTTCTACAAATAGGTGCGTATCCTAGCATTTTACAGGCACGCGACCAAGTTATTAATGATGATGGCAGCGGGCGTCGTGCACGTGGCCATGGGTCAAACGCAGATTAATGATGTGGGCGACCGCTATCAAGGTGCCGCCAACACTCATCACCACTGCGTGTGGCACGACCGAGTGATGCAGGTCTGGAATTAACACTCCCGACCAAACGGCCAGCAAACCCGGCAGCAAGAAGGCCAATGCGCGATAGACGCGATGTATGCGATAGCCCTGCCATAGGCTGGTGAGAGCCAAAATGGAGGCGAAGGTGACAAACCCCCACTCCAGACTGGTAGAGGCCAACACACTGATACCCAAAGCTGGCAAAGCCGCTATTACCAAGGGCAACAAGGCGCAATGCGCAGCGCACACAAGGGCTCCAACGCTACCGACTTTGTCGGCTGTGCGGGTAAACGTCCAGTTTTTCATGGGGGGGATTGCAGCCATTTGTGATCAGCGCCTCTGCTTGATGTAATAATATAACATAGCCTGATGGGAGCCACGACTCAGGTTTAAGCAACGGTATCGGTATGAGCAGGATGGGAGCGCCTGACCGCTGGCAAGCATTGGGCCAGCAAAGCGCAAGCCGCCAGCGTCCAAACGATCAGGGCACCGCTTGGCAGATCAAGAACTGCCGATAGTACGAGGCCCGAAGCATAACCGAGCGCACCAATCGCATAGGCGACCGATAAACGGCCCCTGCCCTTCATGCCTGCGGTGGCCAAGGCGGGCACGATTAGGCTCGCAAAAACCAGATAAACCCCGACCAATTGCACCGAAACGGTAATGGCAAGCGCGAACAAGGCGTAGAAAACCAACCCGGTCAACTGGCCGCGTCGCAACCACATGAATGCCAATAACACGACAGACAAAATCGCTGCCGGTATCAACTGCGCAAAACTTACCCAGAGAATCTGCCCGACCAATAACTCTTTCAGATGCTCGCCACCTTGTGGATTATTTGCCAGCAAAAGCAATCCACCGGTTGCGGCCAATACAAACAAAGTGCCGATCAGTGGCTCCTGGTATTCCGGCCAGCGCTTATCGGTCCAGGCAAGCAATCCAGCTCCCGCCAAGGCCGCAGCCGCGGCGGCAATTTGCACGCCAAAACTTTGTTCATCGACACCAACGTATTGCGCAAGAATCACGCCTAGCGCGGCAATTTGCGCGATAGCCAAATCGATAAAAATAATGCCGCGCGCTAACACCTGCTTGCCAAGCGGTACGTGCGTGGATAAAACAATCAACCCGGCAAGACAAGCCGGACCGAGAATACTGATATCCAGACCGTCCCAATTCAATTCGAGGCTCATTTCGCGGCGCTCAGTAATTTATCTATTGTTGAATCGAACAAGGTAAATAAATCTTTCGATTGAGCGTCACCACCCACCGTCAAAGGAAGCACCACTGCCGGCACACTGGTTCGTTCGGAAAGCCATTTGCTGGATTTTGGATCCTGATACGCAGCCCGCACGATGGCGAGTGTATTTCCACTTTTCGCTGTGCCGATCAAACTCGCCAAATGCGCGCTGGTGGGTGGCACGCCGGGCTTGGGCTCGAGTGCACCAATCTCCGCCAGTCCAAGCCAACGCTCCAGGTAAACCCAGCTGGCATGTTGCACGATAATATTCCGGCCTTTTAGCGGAGCGGCTTTTACTTCCCAGCGCTTGATGGCTGCGGACCATCGCGTACTGAAGCCCACAAGACGTTGCTGATATACCACTGCATTCGAAGCATCTAACTGCGACAAGCGCGCACTTAATGCTTTTGCAATAGCCAGCACACGGTAAGGATCCATCTGAAAGTGCGGATTACCTTGCGGATGCACATCGCCTGCTGCACGATCAAGCAGCCTAGGCTTGTCGAGTGTCGTGATCTGGCTGGCCACCATGAACAAGCCAGGGCCAGATACCACTTTCGGATTGGCTGCCTGACGCAGCAATTGCGGCAACCAGCCGGCTTCCAGTTCCGCACCGGTACAAACGACCAGATCGGCACGACGTACTTTTGCGATCAAGCTGGGTTTGGCTTCGATCTGATGCACGTCCTGCAATGCGGAAGTCGCCACGTCGACGGTAATTTTGTCGCCGGCCAGTTCCTGCAATAACGAACCCCATTCGGGCTCGCAAG
>JAYVAQ010000601.1:0-6442 GCA_043750875.1 Rhodanobacteraceae bacterium | reverse complement strand
GCTTGATGCAAACTTTACGCCTGGCTTTGCCGCTGAATTTGGCATTCGCCAACTTTTGACCGATGCTAGCGGACGCACCTATGTGCTGAATGGATCGCGCCTGCGACGCATGACCGCAAGCGGCGCGGTTGACCCCAGCTTTTCCAATGTGACATTCAACCCTACCTCGGCGCAGCGTATGGCCTTGGTGTCCGATGGCATTATCGTCGGCGGAAATTTCACCACGATCTTGACCACACCTGCAGTCGCGCGTGCTGGTCTGGTGAAAATTAACTTTGATGGCAGCGTCGATGCGAATTTCGAGCTAACGACTAGCGACGTGAGTACGGTTCAAGCCAGTGGCAATGATGAGGTGCTGCTGGGCGGTGGCTTTACGACAGTAGGCACTGTGGCGCGCACCGGGCTTGCACGCGTGAGCACGCTAGGCGCGGGTAGCGTGCTGGCGAGTTGGAATCCGCAGCTGAGCCGTAGCGCCGGGGCGGTGCGGGTGGTGGATGCGTTAATTAGCGCGGACGCAGTGGTGGTGACTGGTTTATTCGATGCCGTCGCTGGCGCGCCGCGCGCTCGTTTCGCCAAGCTTTCGTTGAGTAGCGCCACGCTTGACGCCAATTGGAACATCAGCGCGCCCAGTATTGGCAGCGCCCGCTTATTTCAGCACAACGGCAGTCTGCTGGTCAGCACCGCCAATTTCAGCGTTTACGCCAACCCACCGGCGGCGGTGCTGCCTGCGCGTCGTGTGATGCGTGCATCCTTAACTGGCAACGGCAGCATTGATGCCAGTTTTGCGCCAGATATCGTCAGCGATGGTAGTAGTGTCGCGGTCACAATCGTCAACGGTGATTCGTCCGCGCGTATGGCGATCGGCGGCAACTTTCTAGGCATTGCCAGCCTTAGTCGATTTGCATTAGCCCAACTCAATGCCGACGGTACGCCAGACACTGTGGTTGCATTGAGCGAGGCATCAGCGGTCGCCAATGTCTCGCAAGTCCAATTTGAACCGGTCAGCCAACGTACCTATCTCAGTGGCAATTTCTTGCGCGCTGATGGCAACGCATTGCGCTATTTCCTTCGCCTGAACTCTAACGGCAGCGTCGACACCAGTTGGCGGCCACAAACCGATGATCGGCTCAGCCCTGCGTTCTCAGTGGTCGCAGGCTCTGGCGTATTTGTGGCAAGCAATGCCGGCATCAAGCGCTTGCGCGAAAGCGACGGCCAGCAGGTGAACACCTGGGTAAATAGCTCTAGTTCGGTTAGCGCACTTTTAGCCGCAAACAATGCGATCTACGCGGTAATTGCCAATCAAATTGCGCGCTTTCCGATTTTAAGCAATGGCGCGATTGACGCTACATTTGTGCCGGCGTTTACTGGTATTGGCCAAATGCACATTGATGTCGGCGGCAACACCTTAGTTGTTGCCGGACTATTATCCAATGGCATGCGCATGGCGCGCATCAATGCCAGCAGCGGCGCTTTGATCGCGAGTTTTGCGCCAACCTTTGCTGATGCCAATGGCGCCCTAGGCGTGCAAGGTTTTGCACTGGATGGCGCTGGCGGGGTTTGGGCTGCGGGAAACTTCACCCTAGTCAATGGCGTTGCCCGAGTTTCGCCGGTGCGGCTTCTGCTGAGCAATGGCGCGATTGATCCTAGCAGCGCGGCTGCAACCAATGCGCTTTTCAACAACGGCTTAGGCTTCAATCAGGGTTTTTTCTATGGGCTGCGCTTTACTAGCGGCGGCAATGCCGAAGTGCGGCGTATGCCATTGGCTGGCGGGCCTGGTGATGTGAGTTGGCAAGTTTCCACAGGTGGTGGCGTAGATGCGATCGAGTTCCAGGGCGAACAGCTGTTGCTGGGCGGTGATTTTACCCGCTTGGGCGTTAGCCCGCGGCTTAGCTTTGGCAGTGTGCCGCGCACGGAGACGATGTTGCTGTCCGGCTTTGAATAGGTTTAACGTCTACAACTATATCCGTTTGTCCTAACATTCAGGGCACACAAAATTTTTTCCTTCCATTTGAGTTTGACGACCACCTGGATACTCACGCGCCTAATCTTTATTAATTTGAACATTTCGCATCGCGTTTAGATTTTTTAATGACCGCCGCACACTTTTGCCAAAGCTCCGCCGATATCTCAGCACTCACCGGCACCGCCCAAGCATTTGCACTTTCCGGATATTTAATCGCATCTTTTTCCGTCATCAGCAGCGTGCGTCGCGATGACGAATTTTCGGTCAGCACTTGCCACTGCGCATCCGACAAAAGGCCATGATCACCGATGGGAACCGGTTCAATCGTAATTCCTTGATGACGTAACGATTGATAAAAGCGTTCTGGATTACCGATGCCCGCCAAGGCATACACCGGCGCATCAGCAAATTCGGCAAGCGCACGCCGTTCTTGCGTTTTGGTATTGACCGCGACGCCGCCGAGCAAGCGCATGCCATATTCGCCGGAACTATCGCTGCGGGGTTTGGGCGCGTCTTCTGCCGTCGTGCATACGCGCAAGGGATAACGTGCGGCGAGATCACGCGGCAGTGCTTCGCGCAATGGCCCCGCGGGCAATAGCCGGGCATTGCCGAACCGGCGCGTGCCATCAATGACTAAAATTTCTACGGTTCGCAGCAAGTGCGTGTTTTGCAAGCCGTCATCGCAAATCAGAAGATCGCATTCATGCCTAAGCACATGGGCCGCATTGATGCGATTACGGCAGACCGCGACCGGAACGCCGGTGCGGTTTGCAATAAGCAAGGGTTCGTCACCACATTCGCGCCAGTCAGCCGCGCGGCCAACGACCAGTGCGGTATGACGGTTGCGATAGCTGCCACCATAGCCGCGACTAATCACTCCCGGCTTAAACCCAGCGGCAAGTGCTTGCTCGACTAGCCAAATCACCAGCGGCGTTTTACCGCTGCCGCCAACGGTCAAATTACCCACCACGATAATGGGCGGCAAAGCAAGGCCATTCGCACTCGCTTTTCTGCGCGCCAGGCGCAGATCTAACCAACGCAGGCCTTGATACAGCGGCACCAGCGCCCGCAACAGCATGGCCGGGCTTTTGCTGCCATACCACTGCCGATTGAGCCACGCTTCAATTTTTGCGCGCATTTTGCTTTTCTGGTGGCTGTTGCGGGTTTATCAGGGCTTGAGTTGAATTCACTGCGTTTAGGACTCGATCTTTATGGGCACAATGCGCTAGCGTTGCGCACATTATTTTAGCCACCCAAACGGAGCACGAAATTCAATGACGCAAGCTAAATATGCCTCAATTGATGAGGTTGTGCCCGACGCGGTGCAGGCGTTAGTTCTAAGTGATAAGAAACTCAAGCCATGGATTGAAAAAATCGGTGCCTTGGCGCTGCCAAAACGTCAGCCGTTTGAGCTGGTCGATGCGCTGGCGCGCTCGATATTATTTCAGCAGCTGCATGGCAAAGCGGCAGAAACCATCGTTCGGCGCTTAGAAGCACTCGCTGGGGAAACGGTGTTTAGCGCAGGCGCACTGGCGCGCTTGAGTGAAGCTGAATATCGTGGCGTCGGTGTGTCAGGAAACAAGGCAAAGGCATTACACAGCTTGGCTAATGTTGCTTTTAGCGGCGGTTTGCCCGGGCCTAGGCAGCTGGCAAAGTTGGACAATAGCGAGCTGATTAAAATGTTGACGCCGATACGCGGAATTGGCGCTTGGACGGTGCAGATGCTGCTCATTTTCCGCATGGGCCGTGGCGATGTTTGGCCGGTGGATGATTTCGGCGTGCGCAAAGGCGTGCAAATTGCACACAAAATGGCGGAAATGCCGACGCCTAAAGAATTGGTGGCATTGTCGGAAAAACTCTGGACGCCACATCTGTCGCTTGCAGCGCTATATTTTTGGCGCATTGCGGATTTGAGCAAGCCGACTAAGGCCGCGAAAGTTGATGCGGTCAAAGTCGCAAAACCGGCGAAGATTGCGTCTGCACTCGTGAAAAAGCCGCTAACGAAAGAAGCTGCGGTCGTTATAAAAGCTAAAACGCTCTTGCCGCCTGTTCCGGCCAAAGCGGTTCCGGCCAAAGCGGTTCCGGCTAAAAAAGCACCGGCAAAAAAGCGTGCGGTCGTACTATGAGCTCACTTTTAGATGCCTACACCTTGGTGAACATCGAAATGCTCAAATTGGGCGCGGAGCTGCATCGCAGCATGCCCGCCTCCGAGCACTGTCAGGCGCGCATTGAGTTGAAGTTGTCGCCGCAAGCGCCGATTGCCGATTCTGTCATGCAGATTGGCCAAATCATGAATGCCCGGCTGGGCGTACTGGGTTTGCCGGCAAATGGCCGCGACGAAGACAAGCTGTTTACGCTGGAGGTGGTGATCAACGCCATTTATCGACCGTTGCTGGATCAGTTTGGCCAGCCCATTGGCGATATCAGTTTTGATGCCTTTAACCGCGGCCATACCTCCTTAACGCGCCAGCTTTTTCCGCTATTGGAGCGGCGCGCACATCAGTTGCTGTTGGAGTTGGGCATAAACCATATTCGCCTACCCATGGATTTGGTGCATGAGCCGTCGACAGAAACTACGGCTCGCCCGGCATACCACTAACGCCGTGATGGCCAAGCCTCAATCGCGAAACAAAATTGGATTTGAATATGGCAACCCCCAGTGATTTAACCGTTCCAACCGATGTCGAGTTATTTGAGCAAGCAAAACACTTCGGTGATGCGCTAATGGCGCAGCGTTTGAAATTGGCCACCGCTGAAAGCTGCACCGGCGGTTGGGTCAGTAAAATTGTGACCGAGGTGCCCGGCTGCTCGGATTGGTTTGATTGCGCTTTTGTTGCCTACAGCTACGAAGCGAAAGAGTCCGCCTTGGGCGTGCCGCGCGTGATGCTGGAGCAATTTGGCGCGGTCAGCCAAGAAGTCGTCACCGCGATGGTGCGCGGCGCACTATCGCGTTCGCGCGCGAATGTGGCGTGCTCGATTACCGGCATCGCCGGGCCATCCGGTGCGGTTCCTGGCAAGCCGGTAGGTACTGTTTGGCTGGCTTGGGGCCGCGGCCACCATCCACCACTCGCGCGACGCTTTTTATTTGAGGGTGATCGGGACGCGGTGCGTCGGCAAACAGTAAGAGCGGCTTTTATTGGATTGACGGAGTTGATTGCTCATTGAATTTTCTAGGCGATAATTTTGATAAATCACCTTTAATATCAACAAGTTGCCTACGGAAAAAATCCCGGGAACCGTTCGTGCTGAGCTTGTCGAAGCATGTAATCGTGATCAAAAAGGTTGATTCCTGACAGATTAGACCGGAAGTAGCTAGGTCACGAACAATAGCTATGTCCGTTGGCGTGTTCTCGGGTAAATAGTGCGCGTGGTGGCGCGAACGCTTGAAAGCGTTGATCGCGCTGCACCACGCCCAGTTCGCGGTGCATGAAGCGCGCAAGAAATAGTGCGTTGTCTTGTTCCGCTAAGCCAATCAATTGCCCATGCAAAACCTCGCTGATGAATACCAGCTCACCCTGCCATCGGATCGTGCCATCGCTGCGTACGTGACGTACCGCAGTGAGGAAAACAAGACTTAGGCGAATTTAGCCTGTCTGGATTAAATTTTGGGCTAGTGATTTTCATTACAGCCTCAGCTAATTAACATCTATAAAACAATTGGTTATACCTAAATACCGCAGTCAGTAGCGTTTTTTTCAATAGCTCAATTTGGCATTGACTGACCTAGCCGTGTAACGTCGGCGAGAGATATTCGTAACTTATTTTTACGAATTGGTTTCGCACATTTTTATACACAGGGATGTTTATGCGCTTGTTCGTGCGCGCCGTTGCGGCGCTTTTCTTATTTGTTACTGCACTGAATGTACAGGCACAAACTTACAACCTCAGTGAGCCGCCGCTGACGGCTTGCAGCGCTTCTGCGCCAGCGGCTAGCGGTACCTACGCATTCAATGCCGGGCGCTGGTATTCGCCGCAGCGCTTAGGTCCTAGCTGGGACTTTTTCTTTAACGACTATGGCGATCTGGTCGCTATTTGGTATGGCTTCAGTAGCCTAGGCCACCCGGTTTGGTACATCTCGGAAGTAAAGGCGCTGCAAGTCGATTCTGCTGGCAGTAAGCGCTGGCGTTCCTTTTTACATCGTGCTTCGCAAGTAAACGGCGCGCCAGTATTGAACGAGGTTGTGGGCGAGCTGTATGTGCGTATTCCGCCCAATTCGCCCGAAAAGATGGTGGTGAGCTGGGATTTTTTGCCAGCAACGAATTTAGATCCAACCGATACAACAGACGACAAGGTGGATTGCATTGTGCGCCGCGCGGGCGAAGACACTTCAAGCAATGTCAACGGGCGTCAGCTGAATGCGACCTACAGTGGCTTTTGGTATCCGCCAAGCAACTCAGGGTGGGGTTACAACGCCTTGCTTGTGCCACCTTCAGCCGCCAACAATCAACAATGGTTTGAGGAAAACACGCTGCTGGTTTA
>JAYVAQ010000600.1:0-2002 GCA_043750875.1 Rhodanobacteraceae bacterium | reverse complement strand
GCAGGGCGTTACGCACCAACAGCTCCGCGCTTAGCTTGTCATAGCCTAATTGCATTAGCTCGATGTTTGCGGTCGTCCAATTGCTCACCTCTACACCGTTAATCTGGATAATTTCATCGCCACGCACTAAGCCTGCTTGTTGCGCAAAACCGGATGTCATGCCAAGCACCGCGCGATCATCACGCACGCCGATCATGTACATGACCGCAAAGGCGGCGATGGCAAAAATTAAATTCGCTACAGGCCCCGCTAAAACGATCAAACTGCGTTTGCCAAGTGTAGCCTTATCGAACGCGCGGGCTTCGTCTTGAGGCTCGACCGAGCCGTCACGCGTATCCGCAAATTTGACATAGCCACCCAGCGGAATGGCATTAATCGCATATTCGACGCCGTCTTTAGCCGTACGTTTCCAAATCGCAGGTCCAAAGCCAATCGCATAACGCAACACTTTTACACCACATTTCCTACCAACCCAAAAATGCCCAAACTCATGCCAAGCGACAAGCACACAGGTAACGACTAAAAACCAAAAAACGCTGCCAATTATGCTCATAGGACTAGTTATAGCTGCCGTTTGTGTTCATGAGGGTTCGCGCCAAGACGCGCGATCGATTGTCTACACTTAAGATGTCTTCTAAATTGTGCATGGACTGTATCGGCGAACGCTGTAAGCACTCGTTAATAACTGCTGGGATGGCGTTGAAAGCTAGCATGCCG
This sequence comes from Rhodanobacteraceae bacterium, assembly GCA_043750875.1. Taxonomy (GTDB): domain Bacteria; phylum Pseudomonadota; class Gammaproteobacteria; order Xanthomonadales; family SZUA-5; genus JANNYA01. The sequence goes on along the minus strand of JAYVAQ010000600.1, from coordinate 1,285 downwards.
TTCAGAAAACCCTCAACTGCGATCTCATTGGCCGCGTTCAGAACGACTGGCGCACTGCCTCCGGTTTTCAGTGCATCGAACGCGAGCTTTAAACATGGAAAGCGAGTCGCATCCGGGGCCTCAAATGTTAATGCTCCCAGCTCGCGAAGATTTAATTGCTTGACGCCCGCATCGATTCGATCCGGAAAGGCTAAAGCATATGCAATCGGCGTGCACATATCCGGGCTCCCCAGTTGTGCTAAGAAACTACCATCAATATATTCCACCAACGAATGCACGATGCTTTGTGGGTGTACAACGACCTCAATTTGCTCTTGCCCAAGCCCAAAAAGCCAATACGCTTCAATGACTTCCAAGCCTTTGTTCATAAGCGTGGCAGAATCAACCGAGATTTTTCGGCCCATTTGCCAGTTCGGGTGCGCACACGCTTGATCCGGGGTGACGTAAGCCAGTTGATCTGAAGAACAATTGCGAAAAGGGCCGCCGGATGCCGTTAGCCAGAGCTTTGCTACACCAAGGGTAGAGTGAATTTTTGAGGTTTGCCCAGCGGGGGCAGGGGGCAAACACTGCAGCAGGGCATTGTGTTCGCTATCCACCGGGATAATACGTGCGCCGGATGTTTGCGCTGCCTGAGTCACCAATGCGCCCGCAATGACCAACGATTCCTTGTTTGCCAAAAGTATGCGTTTACCCGCATGCGCGGCCGCTAATGTTGACGGCAAACCAGCGGCACCAACGATTGCAGCGACAACAGTGTCGACTTCGCTTGCGCTGGCGAGCGCGCAGAGGGCTTGCTCGCCAATCAAAATTTCCGGTGCGTTTCCTGGGAGCATTTCACGCAGACTAACCGCTGCTGCCGCATCGGCGACTATTGCGATGTTGGGCCTAAATTCAATGCAAATGCGCGCCAGCTCTGCAAGCTTTCTATAAGCGCTACCGCCATAGAGTTGATATTTTTCCGGGTGCAGTCGCAGCACCTTCAGTGTGCTTTGCCCAATTGAACCGGTAGCGCCCAAAAGCGCAATTTGGCGCATTGGTGATCCGAGCAGCGCACTTGTGGGCTCATTACTCACAGGCCGAGCAACACTTTTCCTGCAACAAATGCGGGCAGGGCGGCAAGCAGGGAATCAATTCTATCCAGCACACCACCATGGCCAGGCAGTAAGGTTCCTGAATCTTTTAGATTTGCATGGCGTTTCATCAAACTTTCAAATAAGTCACCGACGATCGAAAACACCACGGTCAGCAAGCCAGCCCCATAAGCAAAAAGGCATCAGGTACAGAT